>JBGPAO010000141.1:0-8452 GCA_041480755.1 Bacteroidia bacterium | reverse complement strand
TTTCACTCCCTGTATATTATAATCCTGGTTATACCTGACATTTACCTTATTAATCATTGTATTTATGTCGAATAATTCGGGATTTGTTATATAAAGCGCTACAAGGTCATCGCATAAACTGAAATGATTTTGTTTTAATTTCTCGAAAACTGCTTTTTGTGAGTGAACGTTATAGAGGATTTTTGCCAGATGTGTTTGTGACTGACTACACAAGGAATACATTGATGTATCGAAATATGCTTCTGTCTTTTTTAGATTTGAAATGACATCAATTCTGGCACCGGATTGAAAAACCATGTCTGCATTTTCCTTATCGCATTCATAATTGAATCCCTGTAAAGGTTTTGTGGATTCATTATACCAGACTATACGTTCAACTTTCGAAAATAGGGTAGGATCCTTTTTAATCATCTGACCGATGTTAGTAAGTGGCCCCAGACAAACCAGCGTGACTTTATTATCCGCATTCAGCAAATTATCAGAAAGACAATCAATCGCGCTTAACTCTTTACCCTGGTTTTTTATTTTTTCCCCCCAGATTATCTGCCTGTTAAACTGACGCCAGGGCGGATCCACTCCTTTAAGAAAACTACCTTGAGCTACAGGAATGTCATTGCGGTTAAACTCATGCAATAAAGATCTGATATTCTCAACACTTTCATCAGGCTGCAATGAACCATCTGTTGTCAGTACTGCATGAATTTTAATCTCAGGACGATCTAACAGCAGGCATATAGCACGCATATCATCAATTGCACCATCTGTGTCAATGATTATATCATGAGATAATCTCACAGGCAATGGCTGCGCCCATCCCCCCGACCAGAGAAAGATTATTAAACTGAGGAAAATAATCTTTTTCATTTTGTAATTTGCAACTTGTAACTTGCACCCTGTACCTCGTACCTTGTACCTTGTAACCTCTTCTATGCTTCCTCTACTATGTTGAATCCCATCAACGCAGCAATATTATATACCGGTTTCTTAAGATCCCCGTAGAATGTCACCCGGTGCCAGCTCCATTGATCCCAGTAAGTCAAAAGTTTATTAATATCACCTTTAACCTCCACTGCAAGTTTAGTTCGGCAGGCCTTATCTTCATCTACATTCTCAACTGAAATTCCCTGGTGAAATATAATCTCCTTCCTTCCATGATCCATCATAATAGTTGTGGTCATTTCTCCCAGGGGCAATAAAGACCTGTTGCATGCACCCTTCCTGTCTTCGGAATGATTCCTGATATGGTATGGATTGGATGGACCATTGGGACCAAACATTTTGTTCGGCGCCACGCAATGCACATAGATTATCTGGTTTTTAGAAGTATCAATCACCGGATCGGAGATAAATCCAGGTCTGCCAGCAAGATAGGTCATCATTAGTTTTGTCATCGTCGACCGCAGGTCAGCTTCACAGGCACCTACAAGACCGTCATTGTCCAGCTGCATGAAACCCAGACATGGATAAGATTCAACCATTTCACCGCTGTATATCCCTCCAAGACAGTTTATAGTAATTGCCTGTGCATTATGTTTTTCAAGCAATTCTACCATTGACAGGTAAATAGCCGCTGCTTTTACAATTTCCTCCCTGGGAGGTTCAATAACCTTTTCAGACTCATTGATCCACTTTTCTGCTACTGCTTCTGCATCTTTGGATTTTATGTTTTTGTAAATACCATTTATTTCATCAAATGGAACCTGCAAAACTTTTGTCCCAAATATTTGTTCAATTGAAGCATCAGTACCGCCCCCCACTACCAGTATGGTCGAATCTTTCAGTTTCCCCAGACAACTAAAACAATTTACGGCATCAGCAAGGTCCTGCGGATTTGAAGAGGATACAGCAAGCACAGGATAACCCGCTCGTTTTGCTGCTGCATAACTGGTGAGGAATTCACCGGTTCCTGCATACAGATTATCTGCAATAATGGTGGGTTTCCCTGAAGCAGCTATTGTTTCGGTGAGGTCTCCCCACAGGCAGCCAGCAAGATAAACTACATATCCATCAATATTTTCATCCATGGCAAGGATCTTCTTCCCTTCCTCCGTTGTTCCCAGCATCGTATTGCAGGACAACATTTCAATTTCCGGGCATCTGGAAGAAAGGATCTGCTGAATTTCTTTTATATGTCCTTCGAAATCGTAATTAATGTTGGGCCAAATTGGATAAGCCGGATCAGGATAAGCATAAATGATCCTGACCTTTCCTTTCCTGGTAGACATCTTCGGACCGGAAGAAGGATAAAAAAATGTCTGCGCTGATAATCCGGGTAACATAAACATGCCTGCCGCACATGCGGAACATGTGCCGATAAACCTGCGGCGGTTTAATGAATTTGTTTGATTTAATGTCGTTTTCATATTATTATGGAATTATTCTTTGTGATATTTATTCTTTTTTAAACTGAGCTAAGACATATGTTACAGTTATTAACTCAAACTGAAAACTAGTCAACCCCCGACTGACAGCCGGGGGCTCCTGAACCGAGAACCTTGTCCCGATGTATATCGGGATCTATTCTACTAATATTCCCAGCTTCTTCAGTGCCCCGATAGCTTCTGATATGTCTTCCTCCCTGATCAGGAAATGATCCCTAGAATATGCTGAGATAGCCATTATACTGATACCTTTTTCAGCCAGAACTCCTGATATTCTTGCTAATATACCGACAGTATTCAGTGAAAAAACGACATCGAGCGTTAGAAGTTTCCAGTTTTTCTCAAGTTCTGACAGGTTGTCAACTTTAAATTCAGAATAAGTGATGTTTCCGAGCTTGTTTTGATCAATGATCACGGTAATTTCATACTGATCTGTAATATTGGCAAATGCTTCAGGATGTGTATGCTTTGCTTTGATAATGGCAAATTTTTCTTCCCGGAAGCAGGCTTTGGCATTCTTTAGACAGTCACCTTGCATAATACCAGTCATCAATCTTCAGGATTCAAATCTCAACCTATAACTGTAGAAAATTAATAAATAATTAGTAATTCTGAATTTTTATCTTAAATTTCAATCTTAATATAAATTGATTCTAACAATGAAAAAATTTAAAATCTCATCGGCTTTCATATTGATATTTATGGCTCTGGCCCTTATTTTTATAAATCAATGCGATATCAATGAAGATGCTATTAATAAAAGAATCAGGGATCATGCCGATCAGGTTAAGGTGATAAATACCCATGAACATCAGCACTGGCCGGAAGAATTCGGTGATTATCATTTCCGGTTTTATCATCTGATAGCGGCAAGTTACCTGTCTGCAGATGTTTGTTCTGGCGGTGCAAATGGATATGACTGGAACCTGATGGATTCACTCAGTCTTGATGAATTATGGGATGTCTACGGAAAGGCATTGGATTATACGCGGAGTACCAGCTATTACAGCCAGTTTGTCAGAGGATTTCGAAAGCAGTACGGTTTTGATGATATGTATTTTACGAAAGAAAATATATCAGGATTATCTATCCGGATCGAAGATAATTACAAAAATTACAAAGCATGGTTTGATGAGGCCTTCCATAAGGCTGGATTTGAATTAATGTTTCTCGATCAATACTGGAATACTTTCAATACCGAAATCGATGAAAGATTTTTTGCCCTGGTTTTTCATATTAATCCATTGGTATTAGAATCAAGCCAGAAACCAGAGAAAGGTACTGAACCAGGACGGTTTTATAAAGAAGCAAATAATGAAGGTTATGAAATAAATAATCTTGATGATTACCTTGAATTTTGTGATCATCTCTTTAAAAAGAATATTGAAAAGAAAGCTGTCTGTGTGAAAAATTCCCAGGCATATTCACGAACTCTCTATTATGAAGATGTGCCTTATGAAGAAGCCCGTGCTTTGTTTGAAAAAACATCATTCCGGCTTACTCCTTCAGAATCGAAAAAGATTGAAGATTTCATGTTTCACTGGATCATTCAGAAATCTATTGAATATGATTTGCCTGTACAGATCCATACCGGATACCTTGCTGGCAACGGGAACGTACTGGATAACGGACAACCCATAAAACTGAACAATCTCTTCCTTAAATACCGGGAAGCAAAATTTGTTTTATTTCATGGCGGATTTCCGTGGACAGGTGAAATTGCTGCCCTGGGAAAGATGTTCCCTAATGTATACATCGATCTTGTATGGCTTCCCCAAATATCCAGAGAAGAAGCCGTACATGCTTTTGATGTGATGCTGGATTGTGTTCCCTATAACAAATTTTTCTGGGGAGGTGATTGCGGCTTAATAGAAGAATCAACAGGATCCATCGAATTCGCAAAGGATGTGGTATCAGAAGTTCTGGCAAACAGAGTAGAAAGGGGGCTGTTGACCGAAGACGTAGCTTTTAAAATTATCGACAGGATATTCCGGGAAAATGCAATAGAAGTTTTCCAGCTGGAAAAAAGGCTTGGAAGGGAGTTTTAGATCACCGATCCTATTTATGAATCAGATTACGGAAGGCGACCTGGAAATAATTTCGAAACATTAATTGATTTCAGAATTCATAAGATCTACTGAACCCTTGTAAATGTCACTGTTACCTGCTTTACCTGGAAATTCGGATGAGGGGGATCTCCGATCAGTGCTCCCAATGCTGCCGCGGTGGTAAGCGGAAGCGGGAAATTCTCTACTGTTCCTTCAATAACTGTTTCAGTAAGATTCAGATCTACTATTTCCAGGGCAAATGGCATTGGATTGCTTATATTAAGAGTCAGCACTGTCCGGCCTTCATTTATTATCCATGTGCCCATCTGGGACTCATTGGTCTCGCCCCGGCATATAAAGAAACTTTTACCATCATCCCTGAATGATATTGCAGCATTGGTTGAATCTTCACAGGGTGCAGCCCCAAGCAGTCCTTCTGAAACAAATGCTGAAGCATCTGAGCCAGGATCAAATACCTGATAATTATCCCCGATCACGATGCCAACTGTTTCTTCAAATGTGGCGCCTGAGAATACATAATTACCGACTAAGGGATCCGGTTCTTTATTGTTCTTATCATCACAATTTATCAGGATAAGGGGAACCATCAGAATGATTCCAAAAATAAATATATCGGTCTTTCTGGATGCTGTTGTTTTCATATCAAATTTTTATTGGCGTTAAAGTTATGAATTTAATTAAAATTAAATATGCACTTAATTTTATTAAATAATTGAGATAAAATATTTACATTTCCTGATTAAAAGATTAATAATTCAAATGAATTGCATCTTTAAACGGTTATTAATACTGATATTTTGTTCATTACTGATTATTTCATGGTCGGCAGGGCAGGTCACGACCATTCTGGGTAAGGTAATTGATAAAGAGACCGGTGAATCTTTGATCGGTGTAAATGTGACTATCAGAGACCAATTGACAGGCACAATTACTAACGCGAATGGTAGTTTCAGTCTTATAACAAAAGTACCTCGTCCCTTTATTCTTGTTATATCTATACTTGGCTACCAGAGTCAGGAATTTGAGATCGATGACGACAGGACTGAACTTGAAATTCAGATGCTGGAACAGATTTATCTGGGACAAGAGGTTATTATTTCTGCTTCGAAGATTAGAGAAAGTATAATGAAATCTCCTGTAAGTATTGAAAAGATAAGTGGATTGGAAATTCAGCAGTCATCTGCGGCAAATTTTTATGATGGGTTATATACACTGAAGGGAGTGGATATGAATGTCCATAGCCTGACATTCAGTTATCCCAGTACACGAGGTTTCACAGGTGAAACCAATTACCGGATGAGCCAGATAATAGATGGTGTGGAAAACGTACCACCTGGATTGAGCTTCAGTGCGGGTAACATATTCGGCCTTTCTGAACTTGATGTGAAAAGCATAGAACTTCTTATCGGGGCTTCCTCAGCCCTGTATGGACCGGGAGGTATGAATGGATTACTTATTATGACAAGTAAGGATCCTTACAATTTCCAGGGATTTAGTTTTTCCAGCCAGGCAGGGATAATGAATGTGAATGGAAAACAGGGTTCCGGTCCTACACCGATGGGGAGTATTAATTTCAGATATGCAAAATCCTTTAACAATAAACTTGCTTTTAAAGTAAAAGCGGGTTATCTGAGGGCTACTGACTGGTTTGCAAATGATCTGCGGGACCGGAATGACCTGAATAATTCTCACAGCAACCGGAAAAACAATCCGGGATATGATGGTGTAAATGTGTATGGAGATGATATTATTGTCCCGGTAAATCTTAAAGATGTTGCGCCCCAGGTTGCTGCCGGGGTTGCTGAAGCACAGGGATTGGTACCCGGGACGCCCGAGTATGATGCTGAAGTAACAAGGATTATCAATCTTTTTCCCGATCAACTCGTAACCCGGACCGGCTGGACAGAAAAAGAAATGCTTGATCATACCACAGAAAATCTCAGGTTCGGTGGTTCTGTTCACTACCGTTTCCTCGACAAATTCGAAGCCATGCTACAGGGGGATTACGCACAGGGTTCCAGTGTGTACACTGCGCAGAACCGTTTTTCACTAAGGAATTTTAGCATTTATACATTACGGGCAGAAATAAAAAACAATGATTCCTATATCCGTGGATATACTACTACGGATAATTCAGGGGATTCTTACGATGCCGGAGGCGCTGCGCTGAAACTAAATGAGGCATGGAAGCCAAGCGAGCAATGGTATGAGGATTATATCCAGACGTTTACACAGCAGCTATTGATAGGCAATTCTGAAGAATCTGCTCACCAGTTTGCCCGGACTGTAGCAGATAACCGTGATCAGAATAATAATATTTTTGATCCGTCCAGGCCTGCTTTGCCTCTTCCGGGAACGGAAGAATTCAATAATTATTTAAATCCAATAATACATACACCAGTGAGTGATGGCGGAGCTGAAGTCATTGACCGTAGCAGGGTGTATCATGTTGAGGGTATGTATAATTTCAGCCGTATTGTACAGTGGTTTGAGCTGATTGCCGGAGGAAGCGCAAGAATATACCAGATCAATAGCGAAGGAACAGTATTTTTCGATTCCCCCGGACATCCGGTAAAGTTTAAACAATATGGTGCTTTCTTACAGGCTGGAAAACAATTAATTAATGAACAATTAAAGATAACCACTTCCGCAAGATACGATAAGAATGACTATTTTAAGGGAAGAATAACTCCCAGAATATCAGTTATTTATTCATTCGGGACACGTTTAGAAAATAATATTCGTGCTTCCGTTCAGACGGCTTTCCGCTTCCCGTCTATTGCGGATCAAATGGTGGATATAAATGTCGGACCATTCATTATTCTGGGGGGGCTTCCTGAAGTTCAGGCTCAATATGATATTCCCGATATTCCGGTATATCCGCTTACAGGTGGCAATCCGGTTACTGATAAACCTGTAACTGAAAATGGCCCTTATGAAATTCCGGCATTCAGACCTGAACGTGTATTAGCACTGGAAGTAGGTTATAAGGCTCTGCTGATTAAAAAACATCTTATGATAGATGCATATTTATATAGCAACCAGTATAACGGATTTCAGGCTACCCAGGTACTTGTACAGAATCCGTATGAAGAAAATGAGAGAAGGTTTCAGACCACCATCAGCACCGATCAGCCCATTACAGCGTATGGCTGGGCTTTTGGTGCCGATTACCGTGCAACTCATGACTTTATTTTCAAAGGAAATATTTCATATGATGGATTGAAAGAATTGGAAGAACCTCTTCCGGGTTTCCAGACAAAATTCAATACACCAAAGTTCAAACTGAATCTGGGAGTCGGAAACAGTCATCTGACCAATAAGGTTGGATTTAATATCAACTGGAGGTGGCAGGAAGCGTTTCTATGGGAATCTACTTTTGGCGTTGCCGAAATTCCGGCAAGCAATACTCTTGATGCGCATATCAGTTATCACATGTCCAGGCTTAAATCCGTGCTTAAAATCGGTGGATCAAATCTCCTCAACAGATATTATACTACAAGCTTTGGTACCGCACAGGTAGGGGGCTTATATTACCTTTCATTGACGTTTGATGAATTAATGAACTGATGATCTGATCGGAAAATTTATTGGACTTATTTCTTAAAACTCCTCATGTAATTCACCATATTCCAGATATCCGCATCCGGGATCTTGTTTTCATATTTAGGCATATCTCCGCGGCCGAATTTTGTTTTATAGAAATGCTCGCCATCTGTCTGACCCTGATAATCGCATCCTGAAAAATCTCCGGGGAATGTTTCAAGATTCCCGGCAATTATGCCATCACCCAGACCGATCTTCCCGTGACATGAGGCACAGTGCTTATCATACAACAATTTCCCTACCTTCATACTGGAATCATTTGCCATTACAGGATTCTTCATGTTCTTAAATTCAGCTGGCACAACCCACGGTCCCTGCTGTCCGGATTGAGGAGATTTCATCGATAATAATACAGGAATAATGATTAGCAGTATCGCCCCTGATAATTGGAAAATA
>JBGPAO010000140.1:0-8552 GCA_041480755.1 Bacteroidia bacterium | reverse complement strand
GGGGAGATACCAAAGTGGCCAACTGGGGCAGACTGTAAATCTGCTGGCTGATGCCTTCGTAGGTTCGAATCCTGCTCTCCCCACAAGTTGCGGGAATAGCTCAGTTGGCAGAGCACAACCCTTCCAAGGTTGGGGTCGCGGGTCCGAGTCCCGTTTCCCGCTCTAAAGGCCGATGTAGCTCAGCTGGTAGAGCGCTTCCTTGGTAAGGAAGAGGTCACGGGTTCAATTCCCGTCATTGGCTCTTTTTTGATAGTTAAATATAACAATAATAATTAAATTTCTAATTCATACCAAAAATTATGGCTAAAGAAAAATTTCAAAGGACCAAACCTCATGTTAATGTGGGAACTATTGGTCACATCGACCATGGGAAGACTACTCTGACCTCGGCCATTACCAGGGTTCTTCATAAGAAAGGTCTTGCGGATATAAAATCTTTTGAAGATATTGATAACGCACCAGAAGAAAAAGAAAGAGGTATTACGATTAATACAGCACACGTTGAATATCAGACAGAGAAAAGACATTACGCACACGTCGACTGCCCTGGCCATGCTGACTATATTAAGAATATGGTAACCGGTGCTGCACAGATGGATGGCGCAATACTGGTTGTTGCAGGTACTGATGGACCTATGCCTCAGACCAGGGAACATATCCTTCTTGCCAGACAGGTAAACGTTCCAAAGATCGTCGTGTTCCTTAATAAAGTAGATATGGTGGACGATCCCGAGCTCCTTGAGCTGGTTGAAATAGAAGTCAGGGAACTACTTGATTTTTATGAATATGACGGTCATAATGCACCTGTTATAGCAGGTTCAGCTCTTGGTGCCATGAACGGTGATCCCAAATGGGAAGCCAAGATTGAAGAACTCATGAATGCTGTTGATGAATATATACCGGTTCCTGTACGTGATATTGAAAAGCCTTTCCTGATGCCTGTTGAAGATATATTCTCTATAACCGGAAGGGGAACAGTTGCAACAGGAAGAATTGAAACCGGAGTTATCAAGACCGGAGAAGAAGTGAATATTATCGGTCTTGGTGCAGAAAGTAAAAAGACCGTTGTTACCGGTGTCGAAATGTTCAGAAAGATACTTGACAGGGGAGAAGCGGGAGACAATGTTGGACTGTTGCTGAGAGGTGTTGACAAAAAAGAAATAAAAAGAGGTATGGTTGTGGCCGCTCCAGGATCAATAACTCCTCATACCAAATTTAAGGCTGAGGTTTATGTCCTGAAGAAAGAAGAAGGCGGACGTCATACTCCGTTCCATAATAATTACCGTCCTCAGTTCTACGTCAGAACACTCGATATTACTGGAGAGATAGAGTTACCACAGGGCAGAGAAATGGTTATGCCAGGCGACTATGTAACTCTTACAGTTAAATTGATCTACCCGGTTGCCATTAATCAGGGTTTACGTTTTGCTATTCGTGAAGGTGGCAGGACTGTTGGAGCAGGGCAGGTCGTAGAGATTCTCGAATAATAACTAACCCAATTAAGAATAAACCCGTAATATCCCAATCAGATCCGGGATTGAAAGATATCCCGGGTTCTGTATTATGAGATATTTTTTGATACGGGTGTAGCTCAATTGGCAGAGCATTGGTCTCCAAAACCAAAGGTCGGGAGTTCGAGCCTCTCCACCCGTGCAAACTCTGAAATATATGAAAATAGTAAGTTATATTGAAGAATCCTGGAACGAGCTGATCCATAAAGTATCCTGGCCAACATGGTCAGAATTACAGAGCAGTGCAATCATTGTTATGGTCGCTTCCGTCATCATTGCATTGATCATCTTTGCAATGGATATCAGTTTCCGTAATATAATGCAGTTGATTTATGGTCTGTTTTATTAATGATCAGGGGAGATGAGTGAGATTGAAAAAAAATGGTACGTCCTGAGAGCAATGGGCGGCAAGGAGAAGAAAGTCAAAGAGATTATTGAAAGCGAGATAAACCGCCTCAAACTGCAGGATTATGTTTCACAGGTACTGATTCCGACAGAAAAAGTATATCAGATCAGGGGAGGAAAAAAAATCAGTAAGGAAAGAAATTTTTTCCCCGGATATGTACTTGTCGAAGCAGCACTGGTAGGAGAGATCCCGCATATCCTGAGAAACCTGACCAATGTTATTGGATTTCTTGGGGCAAAAGGGAATGAAGATCCTATACCCCTGAGGACCAGTGAAGTCAACCGTATACTTGGAAAGGTAGATGAACTGGCAGCCAGTGATGAAGAAATTACAACCCCGTTCTTTGTTGGTGAGTCTGTTAAGGTAATTGACGGACCATTCAACAGTTTTACAGGAGTTATTGAAGAAGTAAACGAGGAAAAGAAAAAACTGAAGGTCATGGTGAAAATCTTCGGTCGAAAGACTCCTCTCGAACTGAGTTTTATGCAGGTCGAGAAGGAGAGTTAATGTTGTTGAATTATCGCATTGACTTTAATACAACCTGATTTTTATCAGGAAAGCTTCCAGTATTAAATGATGGAAAAGCGATAGGCTATTAATCTAATCAAAATCATGGCAAAAGAAGTCGCAGGTTTAATTAAGCTTCAAATTAAAGGTGGTGCTGCGAATCCATCTCCTCCCGTTGGACCTGCATTGGGTTCAAAGGGAGTTAATATAATGGAGTTTTGCAAACAATTTAATGCCAAGACTCAGGATAAAGGAGGGAAACTTCTTCCGGTTATAATCACGGTATACTCTGATAAGTCGTTTGATTTTATTATCAAGACACCCCCGGTGGCCGTTCAATTAATTGAGGCTTCCAGGGTCAAAAAGGGATCCGCTGAACCAAACCGGGATAAGGTTGCTACCGTAACCTGGGATCAGGTAAAGGCAATAGCTCAGGATAAAATGCCTGATCTGAATGCTTTTACGCTTAAATCGGCAATGAAAATGGTTGCAGGTACCGCCAGAAGTATGGGTATCACTGTCAAAGGTGATTTCCCTTCCAACATTTAATTCTAAATGAGATGGTAAAACTGAGTAAGAACAGAAAGTTTGCACTTGAAAAAGTCGGAGAGGGTAAACTTTATAAACTGCAGGAAGCAGCTGAACTTTTAAAGGAAATAACCAAGACAAAGTTCGATGCTTCTATTGATATCGATGTCCGTCTCGGTGTGGATCCACGTAAAGCAAACCAGATGGTTCGCGGAGTGGTGACATTGCCCCACGGTACCGGAAAACAGGTTAAAGTATTGGTGCTATGCACGCCAGATAAGGAAGAAGAAGCTAAAAATGCAGGCGCTGATTTCGTTGGACTGGATGATTACATAGAAAAAATTGAGAAGGGCTGGACAGATGTGGACGTAATCATAACAATGCCTCCTGTAATGTCAAAAGTCGGGAAACTTGGGAAAGTCCTCGGACCACGGGGATTGATGCCAAATCCGAAAAGCGGGACCGTAACAATGGATATCGGGGGAGCTGTAAAGGATGTCAAGCAGGGAAAAATTGACTTTAAGGTTGATAAGGCCGGCATAATCCATTCAAGGATCGGTATAATTTCTTTCGAACAGAACCAGATAGTGGATAATGCAAGGGAATTTATCAACACTATTGTTAAGTTGAAACCACCTGCTGCAAAAGGCACCTATATTAAGAGCATTTTTTTGTCAAGTACTATGAGCCCAAGTATCAAGATTGATACAAAGGTCCAGGAAGAATAGTATATAACCAGTGAAAGTACTCTGAAAAAATTATGAGACAAGAAGAAAAAAATGTCATAATCAATAGTCTTCAGGAGCAGATAAGCAAGTATAATCACTTCTATCTCGCTGACATCTCTGAACTTAATGCTATGGATACCAGTGCGTTAAGGAGAATGTGCTTTGAGAGAAATGTCGAGTTGGTAGTAGTAAAAAATACCCTGCTGAGAAAAGCTCTTGAAAAATTTGATGGCATATATGACGAACTATTTCAGATTCTGAATAATTCAACATCTGTAATGTTTTGCAATAACAGCAATGCACCTGCAAAACTGATCAAGGATTTCAGAAAGAAAAAAGATAAACCTCTTCTGAAAGGCGCATATGTTGAAGAGTCAATCTATCTGGGCGACGATAAGCTCGATCTTCTGATGAAATTGAAATCAAAAGAAGAACTCATTGCTGATGTGATCCTGTTATTGAGATCACCAGTTACCAATCTCCTGTCTGCATTGCAGTCGGGAGGAAATAAACTTGCAGGTGTCGTTAAAGCACTTGCTGAAAAAGAATAGTATCAAGCAAATATTTAAAATAGAAGAAAATGGCAGACATTAATGCATTAGCAGACCAGTTGGTGCAGCTAACAGTTAAGGAAGTAAACGAACTCCTTGGAGTTTTAAAAGAAAAACATGGAATAGAGCCGGCAGCAGCAGCAGTAGCGGTTGCAGGACCTGCAGTTGCAGGAGGCCAGCCGGCGGCAGCTGAGGAAAAAACCAGCTTTAATGTAGTTCTAAAATCCCCGGGAGGAGCAAAACTCCAGATTGTTAAACTCGTAAAAGAAATAACCGGACTTGGACTGAAAGAAGCAAAAGGAGTTGTAGATGCATCCCCAGCACCAGTAAAGGAAGGTGTTTCTAAAAACGAAGCAGAATCCATAAAAAAACAATTAGAAGAAGCCGGAGCAGAAGTTGAAATTATATAATAGACTTCTCGGATTTACTCAACAGGGTTTAAAATCCCATTTTTGGGATTTTAAACCTTGTGTTATATGTAGTTATATAGATATTTAAATAATTTATATAAATGGCTTACAAAGACATTGTTGAAAGAATAAGTTTTTCTTCCACTAAAAATCAGCTTAATTACCCTGATTTTCTGGAAGTGCAGCTGAAATCCTTTAAGGAATTCTTTCAGCTCGGAACGTCTCCTGAGGAGAGGAAAAAGGAAGGATTATACAGGGTATTTACTGAGAATTTTCCTATAACAGATACCCGTAATAATTTTGTCCTTGAATTTCTCGATTATCAGGTTGATCTTCCAAGGTATACTATCGAGGAATGCATTGAGAGGGGATTGACATACAGTATTCCGCTGAAAGCAAGGCTGAAACTTTATTGCACCGATCCTGAACACGAAGATTTTGACACTGTAATTCAGGATGTCTACCTGGGAACAATACCCTATATGACTGAGCGCGGATTATTCGTTATCAACGGCGCTGAGAGGGTGGTAGTGTCGCAGCTTCACAGATCTCCCGGTGTTTTCTTCGGACAGAGCATCCATGCCAATGGCAGTAAACTTTATTCTGCAAGGATTATTCCTTTTAAAGGTTCATGGATCGAGTTTGCAACGGACATCAACAATGTGATGTATGCATACATTGACCGCAAAAAGAAACTTCCTGTAACCACCCTGCTCAGGGCAATTGGTTATGAAAGTGATAAAGATATTCTGGAGATTTTCAACCTGGCAGATGAATTTAAAGTTACGAAAGCCGGACTGAAAAAGATAGTAGGAAGAAAACTTGCCGCTCGCATCCTGAAAACATGGGTTGAGGATTTCGTAGATGAAGACACCGGAGAAGTAGTATCTATTGAAAGGAATGAGGTTGTTATTGACCGTGAAACGGTTATTGAGGATGATCATATAGATGTTATTGTGGAATCAGGTGTTAAGACAATACTTCTTCACAGGGAAGCCGTAGGAATTTCGGATTACTCCATTATTTATAACACACTTCAGAAAGATCCATGTAATTCGGAAGAAGAAGCAGTTCTGCATATTTACAGACAGCTCAGGAATGCTGAACCACCTGATGAAGCTACTGCCCGTGATGTGATTGACAAGTTGTTTTTCTCTGATAAACGTTATGACCTTGGTGAAGTCGGACGCTACCGTATTAACAAAAAGCTTGGTCTTAATACTCCAATGGATGTTAAGATCCTGACCAAGGAAGATATTATTGAAATTATTAAACATCTTATTGAACTGATCAATTCAAAAACAGATGTTGATGATATTGACCATCTGAGCAACAGGAGGGTGCGGACAGTGGGTGAACAGCTGTCAAACCAGTTCAGCATTGGTCTTACAAGGATGGCAAGGACTATTCGTGAAAGAATGAATGTTCGTGATAATGAAGTGTTTACACCGATTGATCTTATTAATTCAAAAACCCTTTCATCTGTTATCAATTCCTTCTTCGGAACCAACCAGTTGTCGCAGTTTATGGATCAGACGAACCCGCTGGCTGAGATGACTCACAAGAGAAGAATGTCGGCGTTGGGACCTGGAGGATTGTCGAGAGACCGTGCAGGATTTGAGGTCCGTGATGTGCATTATACCCATTATGGCCGCCTGTGTCCAATTGAAACACCTGAAGGACCAAATATCGGACTAATTTCATCCTTGTGTGTATATGCAAAAATAAACGACCTGGGATTTATTGAAACCCCGTATCGTAAGGTTAACAGCGGTAAAGTTGATCTGACGGAGGAAGGCGTTATATTCCTCAGTGCTGAAGAAGAAGAAGCACGGATTATAGCCCAGGCAAATGCTCCGATTGATGATGAGGGTATGTTTACCAATCCAAGAGTGAAGTCCCGTTATAATGGCGACTTTCCTCTATCAGAATCAGGAGTTGTCGATCTCATGGATATTGCACCAAATCAAATTGCATCTATCGCAGCTTCATTGATCCCGTTTCTTGAACATGACGATGCAAACCGGGCATTAATGGGATCTAATATGATGCGGCAGGCAGTTCCCCTGGTAAATTCCGAAACTGCAATTGTTGGAACCGGAATTGAAAAGATTGTGGCACGGGATTCAAGGCTGCTGGTAATCGCAGAAGGTGATGGTGTTGTTGAATATGTTGATGCAAATGAAATAGTTATAAGGTATTCCCGGACAGAACAGGAAAAATTCGTCAGCTTTGATGAAGATATTAAGCGCTATAAGCTGCCAAAATTCAAGAAAACAAACCAGAATACCTGCATTAATTTAAAACCGATAGTTTCCAAGGGAGAAAAAGTAACCAAAGGGCAAATCCTTACTGAAGGATACGGCACAAAGGACGGGGAACTGGCGCTTGGCCGCAACCTCCGGGTAGCCTTCATGCCATGGAAGGGTTATAATTTTGAGGATGCTATTGTAATTTCTGAAAGGGTAGTCCGTGAGGATCTTTTTACCTCTATTCATATAGATGAGTATATGCTTGAGGTAAGGGATACCAAACGTGGTCTTGAGGAGCTTACATCAGATATTCCGAATGTCAGCGAAGAAGCAACCAGAAATCTTGATGAAAACGGACTAATACGTATCGGGGCAAATGTTAATCCCGGTGACATACTTATTGGAAAGATTACTCCAAAAGGAGAATCAGATCCCTCTCCGGAAGAAAAATTATTGAGGGCTATCTTTGGAGATAAAGCGGGTGATGTTAAAGATGCTTCCCTTAAAGCACCCCCGTCCCTGGAAGGTGTGATGATTGATAAAAAGCTGTTTTCCAGGTCACTGAAAGACAGAAAAGTCAAGATTACAACCAAAACTATTCTGGACAAAATAGAAGATGAATTTAAAGATGACGAGAAAGAACTTAAAGATAAACTGATAGATAAACTGTTTATCCTCGTTAATGGCAAGACTTCCCAGGGTGTGAAAGATTATCTGAATGCAGATGTTATACCCAAGGGCAGTAAATTCACCCAGAAGGTGCTCCAGGAAATCGACTATCTGAATGTAAATCCAAACAAATGGACGACAGATAAAAAGAAGAATGACCTTATCAAAATCCTCCTCCACAATTTTGTTCTCAAGTATAAAGAGACGGAGGGGATTTATAAAAGGAAAAAATACAATATTACCATTGGCGATGAACTGCCAACCGGAATAATCCAGCTGGCAAAAGTATATGTTGCTATGAAGCGGAAGATTAAGGTTGGGGATAAAATGGCCGGCCGTCATGGTAATAAAGGTATTGTTGCCAAAATCGTACGTGAGGAGGATATGCCATTCCTGGAAGATGGTACACCGGTAGATATAGTTCTTAATCCTCTTGGTGTTCCGTCAAGGATGAACCTGGGACAGATTTATGAAACGGTTCTGGGATGGGCCGGTAAGGAATTGGGCGTAAGTTTCTCAACACCAATTTTTGATGGTGCATCCGTTGACCAGATTACCGAATATACCACCAAGGCAGGTGTACCTCTGTACGGGAAAACCTTTCTGTATGACGGCGGTACAGGAGAACGTTTTGATCAACCGGCAACTGTGGGGATAATATATATGCTGAAACTGGGTCACATGGTAGACGACAAAATGCACGCAAGATCCATTGGCCCGTACAGTCTTATTACCCAGCAGCCGCTTGGAGGTAAAGCTCAGTTCGGCGGCCAGCGATTCGGTGAGATGGAAGTTTGGGCTATTGAAGCATTTGGCGCTGCCAACATCCTTCAGGAGCTTCTTACTGTTAAATCTGATGATGTCATTGGAAGAGCGAAAGCATATGAAGCAATAGTAAAAGGGGAAAATATGCCTGCGCCGGGCATACCGGAATCACTGAATGTTTTGCTTCATGAACTGCGTGGCCTCGGATTAAGTATTAATCTTATT
>JBGPAO010000139.1:0-8552 GCA_041480755.1 Bacteroidia bacterium | reverse complement strand
TATTATTTATGCCATTTCCGGGAAATCGTATTTTAATCCTGAGGGTGATCCGTCCGGAGTTTATTATACCGAAAACGGAGGCAAAACCTGGGAAAACCGTCAGGATGACCTGCTTAAGCTGCGGGCAAAAAATGCTGATTTTCCGGAATGGAGAACGATTGCTACCAGTGCTTTGCATCCGGAGATAGTGTATGTTTCCTATAACGGACTGAGAGTGCATGAGGATACAACCTGCATCGGCGTGGCCAGAAGCGAAGATTACGGAAAAACCTGGAAACTGGCCTGGAAAGACTGTTTGACACCGGGAGGTGATCTGTATGCCGCTAATTATAAAAAAGGCTGGATTGATGAACGGTTTGGCCTTACCTGGGAAGAGAATCCCTTTTCAATAGCAGTATCTCCGGTTAATCCGGATATCTGCTATACCACCGATTTTGGAAGGACCATAAAAACCACGAATGGAGGAAAAACATGGGAACAGGTTTACACGAGAAAAAAAGAAGGAGCAGGCTGGATCTCCAGGGGACTGGATGTTACAACCGGATACAATGTAATATTTGATCCTTTCGATATCAACCACGTTTTTATTGCCAACACGGATATCGGACTTATGGAAAGCCGGGATGGAGGGGTAAGCTGGATCAGTGCCACCAGTGATAATGGTGTACCAAAGGCCTGGATCAATAGCACCTACTGGTTAACCTTTGATCCTGAGGTTAAAGGGAAAGCCTGGGCAGCCATGAGCGATGTTCATGATCTGCCCCGGCCGAAAATGTGGAGGAGATATGGAACGGCAGGTTATGAAGGGGGTATCGTGGTCACCGAAGATGGCGGAAAATCGTGGCAACCGGTAAGCAGGGATATTGGAGAAGCAGCCATGACACATGTTTTGATCGATCTTTCAAGCCCTAAAGAGAACAGAACACTTTATGCATGTGCATTCGCGAAAGGAGTATATAAATCTGCTGATGGCGGCAAAACCTGGAGCAGGAAAAACAAAGGAATAGAAGGCAGAGAGCCATTTGCATGGAGAATTACCCGGAATGATAAAAACGGTGAACTCTTTCTGGTTGTATGCAGACGCAGTGACGATGGGAGTATCGGTAACGATTATGACGGAGCGGTTTACAGGTCGTCAGATGGAGCTGACTCATGGTCTGAAATGGATCTCCCGGAAGGAACGAATGGCCCCATGAGTATTTCTATTGATCCTGATAATCCTGAAACAATTCTCCTGTCCGCCTGGGGACGTGTTTCTGCGGGACAGTTTTCCCCTGATACAGGCGGGGGTATTTTCCTCTCGGAAGATAATGGAAAGACATGGAAACAGACTATTGATAAAGATCAGCATATTCATGATATTACATATGACAACCGCAATAAAACATATTATGCATGCGGTTTCAATGGTTCAGCTTACCGTTCTGAAGACAGGGGCGAATCCTGGATCAGAATAAAAGGGTACAATTCCAAATGGGGTAAAAGGATTGAGCCGGATCCCAGGGATCCGGAAAAGATATTTATCATAACCTTTGGCGGTGGTGTCTGGTATGGGCCGGCCAGGGGAGATGAAAAAGCAACTGAGGATATTGTTACACAGATTTTTGTATATTAGAGCTTGTACAATTTTTAATAAATACTGTCTTGAAATGATAAGATTTCATTGAAACAAGTATCTTTATTATTTTTGAACACCAATGACTGATATTGATATGCAGAGAGACTTTTTTGAGGTTTGGATCAAAATTGAGGAAAGCATAAATGTTTACGAAATGAATCAGGGAAAGTGAAACCTAAAGAACAACACGATACTAAAAAATCAGTTATTAACCTAAACTTTGAATTATGATTAAACAATGTGGAACTATGCGCAAAGCTGCTCTGCTGGCTATGCTTTGCGTGCTTTTTTTCAATGCGCACAGTTATGCTGCGTCGGCATTGGGAGACAACAAACACAATGAATGGGAGAATTCAGCCATTCAGAAAGTACTTACCGGAAGGATTGTTGATGACCAGGGAATACCCCTGGTGGGAGCTACAATTGTAATTAAAGGCACGACGATTGGAACCGTGACAAATGATGACGGATGGTATTCACTCACTGTTCCGGATAATGCCGGAATTCTGGTGGTATCCTTCGTAGGTTATGTCACCCAGGAAATAACAATCGGCGTTGCATCAACAATCAATGTGATACTTGTTACAGATATACTTGCACTTTCAGAGGTGGTTACGGTTGGATATGGCGGGCAGAAAAAAAGTGATATAACTGGAGCAATAAGTTCGGTGAAAGGCGATGAACTGTCCAGATTATCCTTCCAAAGAGTTGATCAGGCATTACAGGGACGTGCGGCCGGTGTTCTGGTTTTGAATACTGCCGGAGCCCCCGGTGCCCGAACAACAATACGGATAAGGGGCATGAATTCAATTAATGGCGGTAATAACGCACTGGTGGTGATAGACGGATTGCAGGGCGGTAATATTAACTCACTGAATCCGTTTGATATTGAATCGATTGAGATACTGAAAGATGCCTCTGCTACAGCCATTTATGGATCAAGAGGTGCAAACGGGGTGATCCTGATTACTACCAAGAGTGGCAAGAGAGGTAAACCCACAATTGATTATAATTTCACGTATGGATTTCAAAAGATCAGGCACAAGCTTGAATTACAAAATGCAGCTGACTATGCCCGGACAAGAAACGCCTATGAAGCAACTCAAAATTCCTCCGGGACTCCGGATCCCTTATTTACTGATGCGCAAATCCAGGCGTTGGAAAACAATGGTGGTACCGACTGGCAGGATGAAATTTACCAGACAGCCCCCATGCAGAATCACCAGCTTTCCATCAGCGGAGGAACTGATAATCTGTCATACATGTTATCCGGCGGCTATCTCAACCAAAAGGGTATTCTGATAAATTCTTCCTATAAACGCTTTTCTTTACGAGCCAACCTGAATGCCGATATCACCAAGAAGGTTAGTTTCGGATTAAACTGGGCTGGATCCAAGGAATCTGGTAATTCACCCCCATACGGCGGCGGCACGGCACTGAGTTTCCTTGGCCAGGCTGTGAATATTGCGCCACGCTGGGATCCCACAACACCTCCTTATGATGAAAACGGCAATTACAATCGGCATCCTTTAGGATATGGAGCCTATGATACATGGAATCCTCTGGCTGCTGCCAAAGAACCGGATATCAAAAACAATACAGTCCGAAATGGCGTTAATACCTTTCTTGAATTCAAGATAATCGAAGGTTTAAAACTGAAAATTACAGGTGGTGCCAACATCGAAAATGTAAGCAATAAGAGTTACTATAATAGCAAAACCTGGGAAGGGAAGCCTGTTGGAGGCAAGGTCGGCTATGCAACTGTTGATGGAGAAATGTCATCATTTTATCAAAACTCTAATATTCTTTCCTATGACAGAAATTTTGGAGGAAATCATATTACTGTAACGGCAGTGGCTGAACAGCAGTATTCAAAATATGAATCTACGAACATTATTGCTTCAAAATTCACGGTTGACCAGACAGGCGTCAATGATCTGGGTGGTGCTGAGCAGATAAATTCCAAATCTTCATCTGTGACCGAAAGAGCTATTAATTCTTACCTGGGCAGAATCAACTACTCTTTTGGCGAAAGGTATTTTTTAACTGTCAGTTACCGTGCAGACGGATCCTCGGTCTTTGGTGCGAACAATAAATGGGGGTATTTCCCTTCTGCTTCGATTGCCTGGAGAATCTCGGAAGAATCCTTCATTAAGTCCCTGGATATTTTCTCAAATCTGAAACTAAGGGGAAGCTGGGGCGTGACCGGTAATCAGGCAATCAGCCCTTACCAGACTATTGCCGCTATGAGTTCCGGCTCAAATTATCCCTATTATGGAAACGATGCCACCGACCTGGGATTTATTATTTCGAGTGCCGCAAATCCGAACCTGAAATGGGAAAGCACTTCCCAGGCTAATATCGGACTGGATGTCGCTGTTTTTACTGGAAGGCTAAGCGCGACGGTGGAGTTGTATTCTAAAACAACAAAGAACCTTCTTTTAAATCGCACTTTACCGGGGTATACTGGTTTCTCCAGTATTCTGGATAATGTGGGATCTATTGAGAATAAAGGAATTGAATTATCTGTCGATGGTAACCCCGTGTCAGGTGCTGTTAAATGGAATTCCGGATTTATCATTTCCTGGAACAGGAATAAAGTACTGGATCTCGGAGAATCGAAAGTACTGGCATATAGAACAAGCTATGGCGGATATGGCATTCGAAATGGATTTATGCAGCTGCGCGTTGGTGAGCCTTTCGGCCAGATGTACGGCTATATATATGAAGGAACCTGGAAAACAAGCGAACAAGCTGAAGCTGCAGCTTTCGGACAGTTACCGGGTGATCCTAAATATAAGGATGTCAGCGGAGATGGTAAAATCAACGCTAACGATATCACCAAAATGGGAAATGCAATACCTGATTTTATTTTCGGATGGACAAACCTTGTATCCTTTAAAGGTTTTGAATTGACGTTTCTGATCCAGGGTTCAAAAGGAAATGATATATTTAACCAGGCAAGAATCCGCCTTGAAGCACCCTACGAAGGAACAAGCATCCGTATGCTCGACCGCTGGACCGAAGAAAATCAGGACACTGACGTACCTGCCTTTATTGATCAGGTTACAAGAGAGAACGCCAACCTTACCGGCCAGGTAAGCCTGGGTAATGATGCAGGCCGCACGAGCCGCTGGATTGAGGATGGATCTTATGCAAGATTAAAGGATATTACCCTGGCTTATACCATTCCTTCATCACTTTACAGTAAAATTGGATTAACAAGATTGAGAGCCTATGTAAGCGGGACTAACCTGATCACCTTAACCCATTATACCGGGTATGATCCTGAAGTAAGTGCCTACAATAACAATGATGCACAGATCGGTGTAGATCTGAGCAATTATCCTACGGCCAGAGTAATTACTTTCGGAATAGATGTAACCTTTTAATACGAAGAATCATGAAAAAGAAAATAGTTTACTTACTGCGTTGTTCCATTATGACGGCGCTCATTATCTTCCCGATTGCTTGCCTTGATCTGGATGAAAAACCGATCAGCTCGGTAACACCGGCTAATTTTGGCAACTCTATTTTGCAGATTGAAGCCCTTTATACAGGATCGCTTAATTATTTATGGGATTACTGGTCCGCATATGGATACGCTCATTTTGTATTTGTTAATGATGACCAGATTAATGGTGGTGACCTGGTTATTGAATCAGGTCATGCTGATTTCCTGTGGAGTGCCCATTATTCCGCTTTGCTGAATATCAATGCAGCCCTCGGATCAATTAAAAAGGGGAATGTTGCCGGGGAAGACCAGGAAACGGTTGATGCACTTGAGGCACAGGGTAAGTTTCTTCGCGCACATAACTACTTCATGCTGGTAAGAATGTTCGGTGGAGTACCGCTAATAACAGAAGATACCCCTGATCCAATCCAGAATCCTATGGCAAGGGCTTCGATAGCTGATGTGTACGATCTGATCGTAAGCGATCTGACTTTTGCCGCGGAAAAGCTACCTGAATCATGGGAAGATGCACCCGGCAAACCAACCAGCGGAGCGGCAAAAAGCATGCTCGCCAAAGTATACCTTACCATGGCAACTTATCCGCTGAACGATGCTGCCAATTATCAAAACGCAGCTGATATGGCCTGGCAGGTAATAGAACCGGGTACTTATGCATTGGTTGATTCAGTAGTTGACGTTTTCAACCTGGCAAACAAATATGGCCCCGAAATGATCTGGAGTTATAATTCAACTTACGACGATATAGCTACAGATCCTCAGATCTGGACAACCGAAATTTATTTAGAAGGTGGATGGGGTGATGCTGCCGTTGATACTACATTCGAGCGTACCTGGCCTGAACAGAGAAGAAAGGATGCTTATCTTCTTACTGAACTGGACACTATCCCGTCTTATACTGATTTTCCGGAACAAACCCCTTTCTGTAAAAAGTTCTTCTTTTATATTTCAGCGGACGATTTCAATGGCTATTCGTCGACCATGAACTGGCCGATAATCAGATATGCTGATGTTTTGCTGATATACGCCGAAGCCGCCAATATGGCCAGTGGCAGTGCCACTGCGCCCCAGGAGGCCGTGGATGCTATTAACCAGGTAATTGAGAGGGCCAACGGATTTGTCGTTAATCCTTTGCATCCTTTAACCACTGCAGCCATGACAAAGGAGGAATTTGATGCCGCTGTAATTCAGGAAAGAAGCTGGGAATTGATGTTTGAGAATGGTGATCGCTGGTTTGATATCTGCAGAAAGAGGATACTCGATGATCCGAAGGTCACAGTCCGTGATGAAGACAGGTTAAACTTTACCATCGATGACTACCTGTTCCCGCTCCCTGAAAATGATTTGAGAATAAATGACTTGTTGGAGCAGAATCCAGGTTATCCTACACCTTAGAGAGGCAAACCAACTTTATTTTATTAAACACAAAAAAGTCCTGGTGAAATGAACATCCAGGACTTTTTTTTTAGTACTTTAACAATGACGGTTAAAAACCAGATCACTATGAAAGATAGGGTGTCATTTTTATTGAGACTGTTTATTATAGCTGGTTTCCTGGTTTGTTGTTCAGATGGGTCTCGTGATAACCAGCCCGATGATTGGATTACATGCATCATTGCTGACAAAGCAAAGCTTGAAGAGATCACTGTTTTTCCTGCTGATAATCCGCTTAACGAGAATATTTCACAGGCTCCGGTAGACACCCGTTCAGATGCAATCATGGCACTTATCGGTTCTCCATCAGTACACCCTGATTTCGGTAGCGGACTATGGGAAGGTAGGCCAATGGGTATACCTTATATCCTTGTATGCACCAGTCAGTCCTTTATTCCTGTCATCTTCAGGGGAAACAGTTATGATAACAATTATGGAGATGAGAGTGATCCGGGTCCTTACCCAATCCCTCTTACAGCTCCTGTTGAAGGAAATGGTGAAGGAGACAGCCATGTCATTGCTGTTGACCTGGATAATAAAATACTATATGAACTTTATAATGCCAGTGTCGGGAATAAACAATGGGAAGCTTCATCTGGCGCTGTCTGGGATCTGAAAATAAATGATTCAAGGCCGGAAGGATGGACATCTGCTGATGCAGCCGGACTCCCCATCCTTCCGCTTCTGGTACGCTATGATGAGGTGCAAAAGGGGACTATTGATCATGCCATTCGCTTTACTCTTGGTAAAAGTAAAGTAACCAGAGGATACACATCCCCTGCAAATCATCTGGTCAACGGAACCAATAACGATGAATCGGCTCCTGTTCCTATGGGTATGCGCATTCGGTTGAAAGGAGATTATGATATTTCAGGTTTCTCAGTCTCAAACCAGGTGATCCTGACAGCAATGAAAGAATATGGGCTCATTCTTACCGATATCGGTTCCGATATGTATATTACCGGCGCCCCTGATGAACGATGGGATAATGAGGACCTCAGTCAGCTTAAAAATGTAAAAGGTAGTGATTTTGAAGTAGTTCAGATGGACAGTATAATTAAAAATTGATCCCAAACATACAGCCAATTCTTGTTATATAAACAATATTAAAATGGAATCAATCGTCCGGCATAATAAAAAGATCCAAATAATCATATGGATTACTCTGCTTGTCATCTCCTCATGCAATAAATCCCATAAATATCAATTTACAATTACTGATGATCAAACCGGTGAGCAGCTGGCAGCCAGGGTATCTGTTACTGACGCCTGCGGGAAACCCATTCATATTGATGGTACCTCAACTCATGTTGAATACCTTGGGAAACACTGGTGTTACACTGATGGTTCATTCTTTGTTACAGCTCCGGGGAAAGGTATTACCATGGAAATTCAGCGTGGCCCGGAAACCCTTCCTGTAAAGATATCATTAGATAATAGTCCCGGTAAAAGTATTATTAAGCTTCACCGGTGGATAAACATGTGCGATTTGGGGTATTTGAACGGGGATATTCATATACATACTCCATTTTCAGAGACTGCTCATCTTCAGATGAAAGCCGAAGATTTAAATGTACTTAACATTCTGGTTGGTGAGGATTCTGTAAAAAATAAACAGTTTACAGGCAGTTTAGATCCGGCATCAAGTACGGGTCGTACGATTTATGTTGCGCAGGAGGTAAGAGACTGGCAGATGGGTCATCTAACCCTGTTAGGTCTTTCCTCTATGGTACCTGGTTATCCTATTGCAGGAGGAACGCTTGAAAGCTACAGCCATACTCACTGGCTGATGGCCCCCGCAGCTGATGAAACCCACAGGCAGGGAGGTCTTGTCTGCTGGTCTCATTTCAGCAATCTGCCGGGCGCTGAATCACCTATAGCAATAGCACTTGGAAAAATAGATGCACTGGAACTCATGACCTATGATGATCCCACACAACTGCCAAGCCACTGGGGCCCGTGGAAAAATTCGGGGATGCCATCAGCTGAATTCCCAGTCATGAGAGGAATGGATCTCTGGTACCAGTA
>JBGPAO010000138.1:0-8586 GCA_041480755.1 Bacteroidia bacterium | reverse complement strand
TTCTGTTTCCTCATTGTCTTATGACAGATCTCCATTAACAGATCCTGAAATCGCTTTAATGTGAATTTTTTATTTTTTTCCCCTCCGAACTGGTCGGGGTACCCATCAGTGAAAAGGTAAAACACATCACCGGGTTGAATTTTTATTTCATGTTTTTTGCAAGGTATATCATAGTCAAGATCATGACTTCCAGATATTTGATTTAACTCCATTTTAAACAGGGTTTTATTCCTGATCTGATAAATACGATGCAGAGCTCCTGAACATTGAAGAACCTGTTTTTCAGGATCATACACGCACAATGCAAGGTCCAGTCCTTCTTTCATCACTTCCTGGTTATTATGACTGATTGCCTGGGCAACTCTTTCCCTTAAAATATTGAGTATCCTGTCAGCCCGGGTGACTTTATCCAAACCTGTGATCTGATCCAGCAGCATTATCCCGAGAATGCTCATAAATGCGCCCGGGACACCATGTCCTGTAGAATCAGCTATTGTGAAAATCAATTTTTTATTTGCCCTGTTCATCCAGCAAAAATCACCGCTGACAATTTCTTTCGGCTTATTAATAATAAAATAATCTGAAAAATATGATTCAAATAATTTCCCTGAAGGAAGCATAGCTTCCTGAATCCGGCTTGCATATTGTATACTCCTGATTATATCAAGATGTTTCTCCTCAAGTTCAATTGTTTTATCCCGCAACCTCTCTTCAAAAGTTCTGAATAAGCTATTCTTTCTGTCAACATTACTATAACGCCACAGGGGATTCATTCCAGGGAATCCGTTTTGTTTGAATATTGTTCTCATTTTGTTTTCCTCCATTAAATAGTTCTCGATTCAGTAGCCCCTGACTGACAGTCAGGGGTTACATATTTTCGGTTACTGATCACCGAATTTGCTTTTACAAATTTCGGGAACATAGGAGGTTGAAATCTAACACGGAGATAACAAAGATTAACACGGAGATAACATCAGAGAAGAAATGACTAAAATTTGAAATTTAGAATGACTAAAATTTGCTAATGCTTAATCACTGATGCGCTTTCTGATCCTTGCAGTTTCAAAAAAGGAAATTGTTTTTCTTATAACATCAAAATAAAGTGCAAAGTAAAAAAGAACAGACATGATCCAGAGAACGATTGCATTGAATGAAAGTGTATCAATTGTCAGGTTGCCAATTATTTTTACCGGGGAGTAAAAATGAGCCCTCCCGACCCGGGACGCAGGTTCCATATAAATCGGTTCATATTTCCGGATCAGGTTGTTCTTGTATCTTATTATTTTATCAACCTCTTTACTATTCCTTGCCAGATCGGCCAGACTGGAATTATAATAAATATTTTTGAAATCATTTAATGCCCCGTCACCTCCCAGTTGACCTGTCAGTTGCACATTTACACTGTCTAATTCAGACTTTGCATTAGCATTTTTCTGACGGAAATATGAATTCAGCTGTTCAAAATATTTTTTGATTTCACCAGCTGTAGATTCATTGAAAGAATGAATATCTATTTTTTCTGAAATATTTATTTTGACAGCTGGTATGTTATGTCTGAGTTTCCTTATTTGTTCATCCAGTAGCTTAAGGTTCTGGGTAGCCAGTTCAAGGTTTTTCTGGGTGTTGATATACATTTTTGTCTGATCCAATATATTATTCAGCCTGGTCATTAAAAATGCAGAATTATAAAATGAAGTACTTATTTCCTGATTAACAGCAAAAAAAGGTTTTTCATATTCATTGTTCTTAAACTGTTCTACAACCAGTGCTTCGTATGCCCAGCGCGAAGCCATAAGATCACCTATGACTGGCACATATTCATAAGATGTAAGGCTTTTATGCAATTTATCAAACTTGACAATTATACCTCCCAGCAGCAACTGAGGAATCAGCAGAAATGGAATTAATATATAAATGGTAATGACCGAGTTAAATCCGGATGAAATATTCAATCCCATCATATTAGCGACACATGATGTTGAAAACAGTATCAGCCAGTAGCTCAGAGTCATTCCTTTAATACCCAGTATCATATTACCGAGCAGTACATATGTAATAGTTTGTATGGCAGATAATATAAACATTATAAGTATTTTAGAATTCAGATAACTGAACCTGCTCAGGTTCAGAAATGA
This sequence comes from Bacteroidia bacterium, assembly GCA_041480755.1. GTDB lineage: Bacteria > Bacteroidota > Bacteroidia > Bacteroidales > SM23-62 > LJUQ01. Next base: position 6,451 of record JBGPAO010000138.1, on the reverse strand, counting down.
CTCCCTGCGGAGAATTTTCCTGTCTTTTATTATTTCTTCTGAACTGCCGATTAATCCAACAAAAAGGGCAACCACTACACTCATGAAGAGATATGCCGGCAAATTTTCATTGTTTTCAAAAATATATTCATCAGGACGACCTGAAAGACCTCGTATATACTTTGTAAAAAATCCCAGGATAACAGCCAGTAACGGCGCTTCAAGAAGGCTGATAAGCATATATTGTGTGTTGGCAAACTTTGAAAGCACATCCCGGATGAAGAATATTTTTATTTGCTTAAACAACCCTGGAATACTGTAATAATTCTGAGGGATTTTTTCTTTTAAGAGATTGATTTCCTGGTTCAGATGAAATTTTTCCCTGAATAATTGAAACCATTCCTTTGGAGAAACTTTCCTTGTTCTGGTGAGTTTGCCATTTTCGTTAAGCACCTTGGCTTCAATTATCTGCAAAACCTGGTCAGGATTTACATTTCCGCATCTGGTGCATTGATCTTCCTCGGAATTCGCATGATGGCTCATTGATTTGAAATAAATAACTGCCTCGCCCGGATTTCCGTAGTAGATCTGGTATCCTCCCTTATCAAGGAAAATCACTTTATCAAACATTTTGTAAAGGTCGGAGGAAGGTTGATGGATATTTACTATGATCAATTTACCCTTAAAAGTCTGCTCTTTCAGCAAATTCATGACTACTTCCGAATCAACTGATGAAAGTCCCGAAGTCGGTTCGTCAATGAAAAGGATGGAGGGCTCACGTATCAGTTCCAGGGCAATATTTACCCTTTTCCGCTGACCGCCGCTGATAACCTTATTTAAGGGATTGCCAACCTTCAGGTCCTTTATTTCCCTGAGATCCAGGTCATCAAGAATATTATTGACCACTTCATCAATTTTCGCCTCAGGAAATTTGTTCAGGCATAGTCTGGCATTGAAGTATAAATTCTGAAATACGGTAAGTTCCTCAATCAGAAGATCATCCTGGGGTACATAGCCTATAACTCCCTGAAGTTCCTTCTTTTCATGTTCATCATACAGGTTATAACCGTTAATTAATACCTCACCCATCATGGGCTTCAGATTCCCATTGAGTACATTAAGCAATGTGGATTTTCCTACTCCGCTTCCGCCCATTATTCCAACCATCTGACCTGATTCTTCATAAAAGCTGAAATTCTGGATCCCGTTATCACTATTTTTGAATCTGAAAACTACATTATTCGCCCTTATGGAAATCTTTGATTCTGAACCAATAGTGGAGAATTTACCGGCAATATCACTGTAATACACGGTTTCAATATTCGAATTCCTGATCGAGGAACCCCGATCGAATGTATACGTCACATTTGGCAGGATATTCTGACAATTCAGGTAAAGGTTATCCTCGCCAAGATATCTGAGCATGTAAGTATTTGTATGGGGGATATTCAGGAATATGATCTCCCCCGAAAGATTTTTATTGCAGGTATGTTTTACCTCCTTAAAAGGTGCCTTTTCTTTATTATTGATAACCAGTATTTTGGTCTTATCATGGATATCTTTAACCGGGCAGGTGATAAAATCACGTATATTTAAAAATTCATTGGGCGGGATATTGAAAGCTGACGCGACAGATTCCAGGAAATCATTTTCTTTCTCTGTCATATTCTTATCCATAGAGATAAATTCGATCAGTTGGATAATCACATATACCTTTTGTTTTTGCTCCAGCTCTTTGTTAATCTGCTCACAGATCCCCAAAATCTTAACAGAAGTCAGTGACGTTCGTTTTTTGTCTTGTCTGCTGCCCTTCTGTATGTCATCCTTATGGTACAATTCAAGGTAATCATTGAAAATATCCATATATTTTTCCGTCATCTCGCTGTTAAGCTGACGGGAAAGGAATGCCCTTACAATGCCTTTTTCATTATCAGATATTTCTTTATCCTGATCTATATCAATAACCAATGCGAACAGGCGCATTAATGCTTTAAGAATGGATTCGCTCATATCTGGTTTTTATACAAGAGTAAAAATTACAAATAAATTTCAATTATTGTTAAACATTTTTCAAAACTTGATAATAAACTTTTGTGCTATATTGAATGAAAATGTTAATATTGAAACAGTAAATTTTGTGATTGAATTAATTATGTCTGAGAAAGAAGTGATATTGGAATACACTGGTAATGTTACATTTGCAAAGATTGACCGTATGCTTGACAGGCTCATCGAGGTACCTGCATTCAAGCATATCAGAAGGAATATTCAGAAGAAATTATACGGAATATTTGTTGAGTGTATTGAAAACATTTATAAAAATACAGGTAATGGCCTGGATTGTAGAAAGAAAGATAAAAAATTACCTTATATCCGGTTAGGTAAACAGGATGGTAAGTTTTTCATTAGTTCCGGGAATATAATAGCCAACAAAAGAATTAATAACCTTAAAAGCAGAATTGACAGGATAAATCATCTTGATCATGAAGGATTGTTATCAGCCTATGCTGAAATACTTGACCAGGAAAAATTATCATTAGAAGAAGGGGCCGGGCTGGGATTAATTACTATTGCCCTTCGATCCGGGAACAAGATCAAGTATAATTTCACTTCCCTTGATGATCATCATTCCTATTATGAAATGAAGATCGATATTCCGAATGTTTCTTCCAATCTATAACAAAATCCACCACAATACGATGAAAAAAGTCAATATCAATCCGACCTCAAATACACCAAAAGTCATCTTTGACCCGGCTAATAATATTTTCGAGATCACCGGCGAATCCAGGCCTTACGACGTTCCCTCATTCTACCAACCCCTGCTTTCATGGCTTGATGAATTCAATCAGGAATTGTCAATAATGAAAACCGATTTCGGGCCTTTTGAATTCAAGTTCAACCTTGAATACTTCAACTCATTATCTGCAAAATACATCCTTGATCTTTGTAAGAAATTAAGTAAAATCCGCACTGACGGCCATAAGATAAATATACTCTGGCAGTACGAAGCAGGTGATGACTATATGTATGAAAGCGGACAGGAGATGTCAAGGATTTCAAAACTGCCTTTTAATTATGAGGAGATCAAGGCTTGAGTGCAGGCCTGAATATTTCTAACCCAACCCACTCAGATATATCGTCCAGATAACAGGAATACCATGCAACATCACCTCCCTGACTGAAGTTAATCCTCATATCCCGGACATTGCACTCCAATGCTTTAAACCGGTCTGTCATCCATACATTATTTGCGAGATCCCGTTCGCTTTGCTCACAGGATTAGTTCGCCTGATTTTATTTATTCATTAAATTTAATATTATTTATCTTTATCATGAGTTCCTAATTAAATTAAACTCAATTCATGACCGGCAATCAACAATCTCCAACAGCTTTCCTGAAGAACCTCAGGATCATTCACCTGGGTATGTTCGGAGGTCTGGCAATTTTCGCCCTGATCGCTTTCTTTATCAGGGATAAAGCCGGGCCAATGCTTGATAACAAACTTCTGGAGATCCTGACTTATCTATCGCTGATTTTCCTTCTGATTGAAATACCGCTGGGCTACTGGCTGCATAACAATAAAATGAAAAGTGTCGCTGTATATCCGGATATTAACTCAAAGCTTGTTGCATATAAAGCTTCTCATATAGTTAAAATTGCAATGTTTGAAGGTGTTGGTTTTTTTAGCTGTGTAGTGTATTCTTTTGGTGGGAAAAATTCAATTTTGATACAGATCGCAATTTTATTAATAATTATGCTTATAGAAACCCCATCTGCCACGAAACTGGCAAATGAACTAAACCTTTCACCTGGTGATAAGGACCTGTTTAATTCCTGATCTGCCAGGAGGTCAGGTTTTTGTAAAACTTAAAATGTAATCTCAATTTTATAAATCAAATTAATTTTGGAAAACAGAAGAAGCTTCCTGAAAAAAGCCGGATTACTTGGCATCTCAATTTCTGCAGGCAGAGATCTTATTATTCCTGTACCCGAACTGAATGATGCCAAAATGGACGGGACAATCCTCAGGATATCATCCCCTTCAGAATCCGGAACTCATTTTCACCCCCTGGAAGAAATCAGGATAAGTGCAATGGAAGGTGGTACGATCCTGATTTATGACGGACAGGGCAGAAACTATCTTCAGCTTTCCGGACATCCGGAGCTGACATTCCAGGCAGGGGGAACACTCGGAAACCAGGTCATATTATACCTGGATAAAAAGCAACGTCTGACTGATATTGCAGCTTTCCGGGTGGACACAAAAACAAAAATTGAGGATGATCAGGGTGAATTCAGTAAACTCCTTGATATTTTGTACTGGACTATGGTGAGAAGCGGATTCACGGAACTTTATCCCTATCAGGGTAAGTTTTACCAGGTTTTTGTCAGCTGGCTCCGTGATCATGTTCACACCATGAAAGGAATGAAGTATTTTTATCCTGAACTAAAATCAGGTATTGATCTATACGCTGATTCACAGCGTGAGGACGGCATGATCTGGGATAATATTGCACCGAGGACAAAAGAAAAAAACTGGTGGGACCGCCGCTTCAGTTATGGCGGATTCATCCGGGCTGTTGAAGACGGACAATATGAGTTCAAACGGATACCGGTTGAAAATGATGTAGAATACCTGTTTATAGAAGGATTGTATTATACATGGAAAGCAACCGGTGATGACTATTGGATGGAATCTCATCTCGACAAGGCTATTAAGGCCATAAAATACAGTACAACAGACCCTTACAGGTGGTCTGAAAAATTTAGACTTCTTAAGCGCGGCTTTACCATCGACACATGGGATTTCCAGTCAAATGAAGATACAGCCATGAATGAAGGCAATGATATAATGGTTATCGAATTAGGTAAAACAAGGTTCGGGATAATGTTTGGTGATAATACCGGCATGGCTGCAGCCTGCCGTTATCTTGCTGAGATGCTTGAACACGCAGGTAGAAAATCAGAGTCTGAGATGTACCATCAGCTGAGTAAGGACCTTATGACAAGGGTGAATGATTTTTCCTGGAATGGAGAATTTTATACTCATCAAGTTCCTGAAGATCCTGACGTAACGAGGGATTTCGGTATTGACCAGTCACGGCAGGTATCCCTGTCAAATGCTTACAGCATGAATCGCGATATTGGTCATGAGAAATGTGTTGAGATCATTAAAACATATCAGAAGATACGCAATGAAATGCCCGGGAGTTCACCCGGGGAATGGTATACTATTTTCCCTCCTTTTGAATACGGATTTGGCGCAGGTGATACAACAAGAAAATGGGATTACATGAATGGAGGTGTAACACCAATTGTTGCCGGAGAACTTGCACATGGAGCATTTGAACATGGTTATGAAAAATATGGTGTGGATATTCTCAGAAGGATCAGGGATCTGACCGCTAAAACCAATAACTACCTCCACTGTACTTACCGTGGTGCATTACCGCAAGTCCCGGTCCGTAATTTCACTTCAATTGATTTCAGTCCGGCCACCAACGGTATCTTTCCTGATACTGATGCTGTTGATAATGAAAATAAAAGAATCTGGAATTATTCATCATTCCATCAAATTCCGTTCAGGTTGATAAACCCGGAATCTGGACAGAATAATTGTTTGCTGTTCCCGGAAAATAATGATGTAAATGAGCCGGTCACGCTTGATATTAAACAAACTGTGGCTTCTTTATATTTTTTGCACACCAGCCCGCCGTCCCTGGTGGGGATGATTATCCTCGAATATGAGGATGGATCAGATCATGTTGATTATATTACTGGCGGAAAGTCAGGCTTCTGGTGGACTGAAGAACAAACAGGTGGTGAAGATTACGAGTCAAGTAAAAAAGCATGGAGATCTGCCAACCATCCTTACTACCAGGCAGTTTATCTATATGGCATGAATAATCCGAATCCGGATAAGAAAATTCGCAGAATCCGCTTTGAAAGAACGCGGACCCGTCAGTTCTGGAATATTCTGGGAGTGACTCTTTGCGATAAACCGGTATTCTTTATGCCCTCAATGATATCTTATGGAATCCCGGATAACTGGGGTGCGGCTGCAGTGGTATATGCCCTGATTGAAGGACTTGCAGGGATTAAGGATAGCGGAGTTGCTTATGACAGTGCAATTCTTGCACCAAGATGGGAATCCGCAGAAGTTAAAAAAGCAAAGGTTTCTGTAAAATATGAAGCATCGGGAGGGTACCTGAGTTATATGTATAATTATGACACCAGGAAAGAAGAGTTAAATATCAATTTCACAGGAAATGCAGGAAATTACAGTCTGAAGATTTTATTACCGGAAGGAAAACAGCCATCCAGTGTTAGTCTTGACGGAAACACGATACAATTTAATATTTCAGTAATTGAGGATTCCATATACCTGAGTCTGGATCATCAGGGTCCCGGTGTTCATATTATAAATGTTGTATTTTAACATGTAACATGTACCTTCTACCCTGTAAC
>JBGPAO010000137.1:0-8595 GCA_041480755.1 Bacteroidia bacterium | reverse complement strand
TCATATTATTCCTATCTGCCTGCTGCATTTATTTACCATGATGTTTCGTTAAAATTTATTGATAAGGAGAAACCCTATCCTGAGATTATTTTCTGGCCTAACCAGACGCCCGAAAAACAATATGTGATAAAGACTTCCATGGGCATGTCCTATTTATATGCACCATTCTTTTTCCTTGCTCATGCTACTGTTGGTTTAACAGATCAGAATCCTTCCGGATTTTCTCCGCATTACAAATATTTCCTGGTATTAAGCGGGATTTTCTTTTACCTGGCAGGACTGTTAATATTGCGAAAGATCCTGCTCAGGTACTACAGCAAAATTATTACTGCAATGGTCCTGCTGTCCGTTGCGCTTGGAACAAACCTTTTGTACTATGGAAGCACCGAGGCCACAATGCCTCATGTATACCTTTTTGCACTTACCAACCTGTTTATCCTCACAACAATCCGATGGCATGAATCTCCGGGTTGGGGTAAAACAATCCTGCTTGGCATTCTTATCGGTTTGATCTCCCTCATCCGCCCGATCAATACTATCGTCATAGTATTTTTCATCCTCTGGGATATCAGGACATGGAATGGCATATACAAACGCTTTGTTCTTTTTGGAAAATATTTTCACCATTTCATTATTATAGCCTTAATAACATTTGTTATCTGGATACCTCAGTTTCTTTACTGGAAAACAGTCACCGGGCACTGGCTGTTCTTTTCATATATCGGTGAGAAGTTTTATTTTCTTCATCCCCAGATACTGAACGGATTATTCAGTTTCAGGAAAGGCTGGCTGTTTTATACACCTGTAATGATATTTGCCATTGCAGGGATCCCCGTTCTCTGGCACAGGAGGAAGGAATTTTTCTGGCCGGTCCTGATACTGCTGATACTTCATATCTATCTTATTTATTCATGGTGGTGCTGGTGGTATGGCGGAAGCCTGGGTTCACGCCCGATGATAGACATTTACGGCCCGCTGGCTGTCTCCATGGCTGCCTTTCTTCAGTGGGCACTTGAAAGAAAAAAATGGGTGCGGTTTGCTATTCTTGGAGTTTTCCTGTTAACCTGTTTTAAAGGCGGATTACTTAACATCCAGTATTATTACGGAACAATACACTGGGATGGGATGACCAGCGAAGCTTATTTTAAATCGTTTTTCAGAATAAAATATTATCCTGAGATAAATGATCTTATAAAAGTCCCGGATTATGAGGCTGGCAAAAAGGGAGAGGAAAATTATTTTTTGAATTGATTCCGACGCCTACCTAAGGTCTTTATTGGATTCCATATCGAACCACATGGCAAATAGTATAAACTGAATGCCTATTATAACGCAAAACATCCAGGCCAGAAAATTAATTTTCGGGATGTTATCCACGGTTATCCAGAAATAGATGAACCTGATGAGAAGGGGGATACTGAGAAGCATCAGCAGGAAACCTGAGGCATAAAAGAAAACCAGCGGATGGAAATCGCGTATTATATATTTTTCTTTAAGCCGGTATAGGAATCTTTTGAAAAGCAGAAAGGGTATGGTAAACATAACCCCTGGTATTGATAATTTTGAATTCTCACCAACATCGTATAACGGTTCTGTATAAATATCCCTCACTTTAAGATTAAAGATATTCAGAAGCACCAGCAGATCATTGGGCTGCCCGTATCTCTTGTACATTTTATCCCAGTTAACAAGCCGGAGAGCTTTCTTATTAATGGCGGTATAACCCGACTGAGAATCAGCTATATGCCAGTATCCAGATGCTATTTTTGTCAGCATGGAGAGCATTGCGTTCCCATAATATCTGCCTGCAGGCATTTTGCTGAATGCATTCCCGGAAAGCAGACGGTTGGTTTTTGTATAATCGACCTCACCTGAAACAACCGGATCAAGCAGCAACGGAAGATGAGCCGGATCCATCTGGCCGTCCCCGGCCATTACAACAGCTATATCAATATCCTGATCCCTCGACCATTTATAACCTGATGCAATAGCTCCTCCGACTCCCTGATTTTTTTGATGTTCAATCAGAATAATTTTATCGTTGCCATTTTTCAGTTTCGCCAGGACATCAAGTGTTTTATCCTTGCTTTTGTCATCTATGACAACAATTTTATCTACAAATTGAGGTATGGTATCAATTACGCGGGTGATCTGCTTTTCCTCATTGAAACAAGGAATTACGACTGAAACTGTTTTTTCTTTGTACATCCTTATCCTTTTTTCTGCACTTTGATGACCTGGCCCGGTTGAATTTTACCGGCATCAGTAATCCCGTTAAGCTGTTTGAGATCTGAATCACTAACTCCGGGGAATTTACGCGCGATATCCCAAAGTGTTTCTCCGGGTTTAACAAGGTAATATACATATTCACCTGCATCCCGGCCTGAATCCTGTGACACTAATGTATCCGGCACTTTGATATCTTTGCCAATCATTTTTTGCTTATCCGTGAAAGACATATTATCAACGTCCTTAAACTGATCCATTTTACTTTTCGGGACATATACAACCAGTCTCTGGCCTGTCCGTATCATAGAACCATAGATATTGTTCCAGTTCTTAAGTTCTGAAAGTCCTACACGATACCATTCGGAAATAAATCCCAGGTTATCACCGGTTTTTACGGTATAATACAGCTTAGCCATGTTGGATGGCTGAGTTGCGGAGACATAACTTGAGGTTGTATAGGTTGGCGGGCTCTTATACTTGTAATCCTTGTTAAAATACAGGGAATCATTAAAGGCAAAAATTAAATCACTGCAATCTATAAACCGGGTGGAATATTCAGCCGGGATCTTTAATGCATACGGTTTCTCATTTCCCGGAATAATGTCCTGTTTATACTGCGGATTCAGGTCGCGCAACAATTTCATTGGTATATTCAGGACATTGGCAACCTGTTCAAGATGCAGCTCATCTGAGATCATGATTGTATCCACAGGGAAATTCAGGTTGACAACTCTCGGAGCAAAATTATGATATTGATAGTTATTCATCAGATATGCCACTGCAATGAAAGCAGGCACATGTCCTCTTGTTTCACGAGGAAGATACCTGTAAATCTCCCAGTAATTCCTTTTGCCTCCTGACCGTCTGATAGCCTTGTTTACATTGGTAGGTCCGCAGTTATATGCAGCAATGACAAGGGTCCAGTCGCCATAAATTTCATACAGATCCTGCATATATCTGGCTGCCACATGTGTAGATTTCACGGGATCGCGCCTTTCATCCACAAATGAATTTATTGTAAGGCCGTACATGCGCCCGGTTCCGTACATAAACTGCCACAATCCTGTTGCCCCAGCTCTCGAAACTGCCCTGGGATTAAGGGCTGATTCAATTATTGCACAATACTTTAGCTCCAGTGGCATATCATAAAAGGCGAATATTTCTTCGAAGATGGGGAAATAATACTCTGCCAGCCCCAGCATAATACCGACCTGTTCTCTCCTGCGCTCAGTATAAACATTAATAAAGCTCCTCACATGCCTGTTATATGAAAGGTCTATTGCTGAAGGTATTCTGCTCAGCTTATCTATATAAAAAGAATCGGGATATACCGGGAAAATTGTATCTGCCAGAGGGTCATAACTGACCAGATATCCAGTGTCACGGGCATTGGCTGCATACCAGAGGTTTAAAAGGCTATCGAGATTATCGCTGAATTCTGAAAGGATTATTTCTGGTTCCGGATCCAGATCCATCATTATTGAATCATCCAAATTCACTGAATCTCTTGATGTTACAGAAGCTCCTGCAATGCAATGGCAAACCAGCAGAAATAAAAAAATCTGTCTTTTTATTATCATTTTTGAGAATTTCAACAAAACAAAGTAAATGAAATCTAAAAACTTAGACAACATTTAATTCCAACAGAGTTATAAATTCCGTTACAGGATAGTATGGTGGGGTCAATAACAAGGGTTATATCTTCACTTATGTCATAGTTGATCAAGTGGGCATCTACAGTGGCATCAATTATCTGCAGGACATAAAATCCTGCCGTTGCAATTGAAAACAGATCCCTCCAGCGCCTGTGGAAATCTTTATAGACTTCAGCCTGCCTGATTGTTACACCATCCTTCTCATTGAGATTGTTATCCAGCATTTCTATATACAAAGTCTTATATTTAGTATACCCCTTAGCCTCATAAATGATACCGTATATAAGTCCTCCAAACCCGGCATAAACAATAGGGACCTTCCAGTACTTATGATTATATATCTGTCCAAGTCCTGGCAGGACAGCCGCATAAATCGAAGCTTTTCTGGGGGAATGCCTTGCAAGGAAAGTACTGTCTTTTTGAGCTCTTCTGTCAGATTTGCTGATTGTATCAGTTATTATGATCAGAGTATCTCTCTCCTGGCTCAGTGCCGGCAGGAAACAGAAAACTAACATTAAAACTGCAGGAAGTTGGTATAATCCTTTCAAACGGATTTCAATTTATCTAATATTGTAAGGATCCTTTCCAGATCCTCATCAGATTTAAAAGGAATAACGATTTTTCCGTTACCCTTATTGTTTCTTTTTAACTCTATATCAGTCTGAAAGAATTCTGACAGATGGGTACGTAAGGATTCATATTCCCTGTGGGTTGGATCCACCTGTTTTGCCTGCGCCGGGGGCTCGGGTGCGCTGCCGAATTTACGAACGATCTCCTCTACTTTACGCACGGAAAGGTCATTTTTAAGAATATCCCGGTAGATCTCAAGCTGTATTTCAGGATCCGGAATATTAATAACAGCCCTTGCATGACCCATGGATATCAGTTTATCCCTGATACCCAGCTGTATTTCTGCAGGAAGTTTAAGCAGACGGAGATAGTTTGTTATTGTTGATCTTTTTTTCCCTACTCTTTCGCTGACCTTTTCCTGGGTAAGGCTGCATTCCTCTATAAGACGCTGATAACTTATGGCTACTTCAATTGAATCGAGATCCTCACGCTGAATATTCTCGACCAGGGACATTTCCAGCATATTCTGGTCATTTGCTTTTCTTACATAGGCAGGAATTGCTGTTAATCCTGCGATACGTGCAGCTTTATAACGCCGTTCTCCTGTGATTAGCTGGTATTTATTGCCTTCCAGCTCCCTGACTGTAATGGGCTGGATAATTCCTATCTCCCTGATTGAGGAAGCGAGTTCCTGCAGTGTTTCTTCATCGAAGTTTTTCCTTGGTTGAAAAGGATTCAGTGCGATCTGATCCAGATCGATCTCATTCAAAGCCGAAACTTTAAATCGTGGAGAATCGGCATCTTCGATCAGGGCACCCAGTCCTCTTCCAAGTACGTTTTTACTGGTCATTATTTATTATTTATACAATTATCTTTTCCTCACTCTTAATCCTCGTCTTATCATTCTTCTGCAATAATTCACGTGCCAGATTGAGATGATTTATACTTCCCTTACTGTCGGCATCATAAAGAATGGCAGGTTTACCGAAACCGGGAGCTTCTCCCAGCTTTATATTTCTCTGTATAATTGTATCAAATACCATTGTCTGAAAATGTTTCCTAACCTCATCCACCACCTGGTTAGACAATCTTAAACGCGGATCATACATAGTTAGCAGGAATCCCTCTATAACAAGTTGTGGATTCAGCCTGCTCTGTATTATTTTTATAGTATTCAGCAGCTTACCAAGTCCTTCAAGAGCGAAATATTCACATTGCACCGGTATAATTATCGAATCTGCAGCAGTAAGTGCATTCACTGTAATAAGTCCCAGTGATGGTGAGCAATCGATAAGCACATAGTCATAATCATCTTTTACCGTGTCAATTATCTTTTTCAAGGCCTTTTCGCGGCTGGGAAGATTCAGCATCTCAATCTCAGCGCCGACAAGGTCGATACTTGATGGTATCAGATCAAGCCCGGTAATTTCTGAGTTCAGAATGATTTTTTTTGCATCTACATCATCAATCAGGCATTCGTAAATTGTTGTCTTAATGTTCTTTAAATCAAATCCGGTACCTGATGTGGCATTCGCCTGAGGATCTGCATCTACTATCAGCACCTTCTGTTCCAAAACTGCCAGGCTTGCCGCGAGATTGATCGCAGTAGTAGTCTTCCCTACACCTCCCTTTTGATTTGCTACAGCAATAACTTTCCCCATTAGAATTAGTTTTTTGAGATTCCCAAATATCTTTGTGGGCTTCAAATTTACGAACTTATGGATCAATCCATTTTTTTGAGCAAAATCTTATTGTAAACATTTACTCCGCTTTTATAAACACATTATTAACAATATTAATATTTAACACTTTATGCCTTGGTTTTAAGGTTTTTTATAAATTTGGAGTCCATTTAAGTTATAATTTATAACTATAGAATCAGTTCAGCATGTATAAATCAGAAAAAAACAAAGAGTGGCTTGTTATTATAAATCCGAATGCAGGCCGGCAAAGAGGAAGTCGCGACTGGAAAAAGATAAAAAGCCTTCTGGTAAAACATCATTTTGATTTCATTGAAGTTTTCACAGAAAAACCAGGACATGCAACTGATATCTCGAAAAAGTACATTGAAGACGGCTATAAGCATATTATAGTTGTTGGCGGGGATGGTACTCTGAATGAGGTTATTAACGGGTTGTTCAAGCAAACCAGGTATCCAACCACTGAAATAACATTTGGAATGATCTCAATAGGTACCGGAAACGACTGGGGAAGGATGCTTAAAATACCTAAAGATTATGAAGAAGCGATCATAACCATCAAGGAATGCAGGACTTTCATACAGGATGCCGGGATTGTCAGCTATCGCAGTAATGATAATAATGTTGACAGATATTTTGTAAATATTGCCGGGCTGGGATTTGATGCTATTGTTACAAAAAAAGCAAACCGTCTTAAGGAAAGAGGAAAGGGCGGACCATTATTGTACTTTGCTACCATCTTTACAAGTCTTTTAAATTACAGGTATGTAAATGCAGTAATAAACATCGACGGCAAAAACTATAAAAATAAGATCTTCAGCATGAATATCGGGATTGGCAAATATAATGGCGGAGGTATGATGCAGGTCCCGGGTGCAATTGCTGATGATGGATTGTTTGACCTTACTGTTATAAATAAAATGAGCAAGCCGAATATAATAATGAACCTGAGGAAGCTATATAATGGTAATATTGTTCGTCATTCAAAAGTGGAAACCTATACAGGAAAATCTATAAGCATTGATTCCGATACCCAAATTCTGCTTGAAACAGATGGAGAGTCTCTGGGTCATACCCCGATGGAATTCCAGATCATTCCGAAAAGTGTCCAGGTAATTTCCGGGCTTTCGGAAAATTAAGGCAGTTCAGACAGCTTTATCTCAAAAAGTTTTGGCCAGTACTTACCCGTTACGAATATGCTTTGATTATCAGTGTTATAAGCTATCCCATTAAAAACATCAATCCTGTTGTGTTTATCTTTTTCCTGAAGAATACCCTTGAAATTTATTTTTGCTATTACTGCACCTGATTCAGGATCAATGATTACGACATCATCTGAACCATAAATATTAGCATAAATCTTCCCGTTTATATATTCAAGCTCGTTCAGTCGTTCAACCGGGCCCTTCTCATCATAAACCTCCAGCCTGCCCATCTCAGTAAAATATTCCGGATCCATGAAATAGATCAGGTTTGAACCGTCGCTCATGATCAGTTGTGATCCATTATTGGTTAATCCCCATCCTTCCTTATTTTCATAATAAACTTTCTGCAAACGCTCAAAAGTCTCCTTATCATAAACAAAACCAACCTGGGACTTATAAGTTAGCTGGAATATCTTGTTTCCAAAAATTGTTATGCCCTCTCCGAAAATTTCACCGGGAAGATTTAGCAGCCTCAAAGGTTCACCTGTTTTAATATTTACCTTCCTGAGAGATGATTCGTTATATTGCCCTGTTCCTTCATACAGAAAGCCGTTTTCGTAAATTAATCCCTGTGTATAAGCATGGATATCATGGGGGTACACATTCACGATTTTATATGACAAACCTGCCGGTTTTTTATCTGGCAGAATCACAACAGATGCACGATTCATTCCGGTTGCTTTATTATCATAATAAACAAGAGTACTTATTGTGTTTTCTCCCACTTTTACATCTGTTACATTCCAGGTGCAGGTAAACGGAGCGGAGGTTGATTTTCCCACCTTTTTATCTTTGACAAAAAAAACAGCTGAATCGATTGCCGGAGAAACATCAACAGGTTCAAGGATTATCTGTAAATCTTCTCCTATCCTTATCCTCTGGTCAGGGACAGGATTTTTAATCCGGCTTTTTCCTGGTTTGGGCTGGTCTGTCTGCTGATACTGAGAATCTTGTTTTGCCGGACGGTTATTCCTGTCCGCGCACCCTCCGGAATAAAACAATAAGATAAGCATTGATAACATTACAGACATTGCTCTCATTGTTTTGCGCATAAAAAGTACAGAGGCAGGTGCATCAGGATTTGTCTTTTTTAAAGAAGTTTCCAATTTTCCCTGATTTCTTTGTCATATTATTATCCATCTTTGAGCTTGATTGCCCGGGATTCAGCATTTGCCATATCTCCCCCCAGCCCGGCAGTCCACCGATATTCCTGTCATCAATATAGACATCTGCAAC
>JBGPAO010000136.1:0-8654 GCA_041480755.1 Bacteroidia bacterium | reverse complement strand
GTATTGCAGTTCACGAGCGAAAACTTCAGGAATAATTATAAGTTGCTTAAGGATGGTCTTGGAAAAATTCCCGGGATTGTTAATTCATCAGCAACTTCAGAAATACCGGGCAGCGGATTTACAAACAACGGATATAAACCTGAAGGATATGACCGCTGGATCATGTTCAATGCTGTTGATGTTGATTTTGATTATATAGCGACAATGGGCTTGCAGGTTTTAAAGGGCAGGGCTTTTTCTCCTGAATATCCCTCAGACAGTGATGCTTGCCTGATAAATGAAACTCTTGCAAGGGAGCTCAACTGGGATAATCCTGCTGGTATGACTATTGAAAGAGAAGGGATCCATCCGGTGATTGGCGTGGTAAAAGATTTCCATTTCGCCTCACTCCACCAGGAAATTGGTCCGCTGATCTTCACAATGAGACCATACATGGGATATGATTTCCTGCTTGTAAGATTTAAAACAGAAAATCTGAATACTCTGATAAATGATATAAGGGGAGTCTGGGAAAAGATTGATCAAAACGAACCTTTTGAGTATTTTTTCCTGGATGATGTCTTCGATGATATGTACAGGTCAGAGCAGAAACTGGGTACAATGCTTCTGTATATCGCAATTCTCGCCATTATTATTGCATGCATGGGATTATTCGGTCTTGCATTGTATAACACAGAACAAAGTACAAAAGAAATAGGATTAAGGAAAGTTTTTGGATCCACGGTTTCAAGGGTAGTATTCCTCCTGACAGGTAAGTTTACAAGATGGGTACTCCTGGCTAATCTTCTGGCCTGGCCAGTTGCTTATATCATAATCAGGAAGTATATGCAAATGTATGCCTATCGTATTGATCTTCCGGTATGGGTGTTTTTTATTACAGCACTGGGTACCTACCTGATAGCGCTGGTTACAATAAGTTTTCAGAGTCTGAAGGCTGGAACCACGAATCCTGCAAAAACACTACGGCATGAATAGTCATCATTTTCAGGCTGTCATTTTTGATCTCGATGGTGTAATCACAAAGACGGCTCTGGTCCACTCATCTGCCTGGCGTGAAATGTTCAATAATTATTTGAAATACAGGGAGAAGAAGTATGGTGAGCCTTTCCGTGAATTCACCCATAATAATGATTATCTTCCATATGTTGACGGAAAACCCAGGTATAAAGGGGTCGAATCATTCCTTGAGTCGCGCGGAATAACCATTCCATATGGTGATCCAGCGGATGATCCGGATAAAGAAACCATTTGCGGACTTGGTAATAAGAAAAACAGTTTTTTCAATAAGGTATTGAAGAGAGATGGAGTGGAAGTATATGATTCTACCATCAGTCTTATCAGGCAGCTGAAAAATGATGGAATTAAAACTGGTGTGGCATCATCAAGCAAAAATTGCAGGGCTGTCCTTGAACGCGCCGGCCTGCTTAATTTATTCGATACAAGGGTTGACGGGGAAGTTTCAGCACAGATTGGATTAAAAGGAAAACCCGAGCCGGATATTTTCATTAAAGCCTGTGATAATCTGGAATCTTTGCCTGGCCTGACTGTTATTGTCGAAGATGCTGTAAGTGGAGTCCGGGCAGGCAGGAATGGCGGTTTTGGACTGGTACTGGGAATCGCAAGGGAAGAGAACAGTGATGAGCTTAAAAAAAACGGTGCTGATATTGTTGTTGAAGATTTAAGCGAACTGACGGGAATAGAAGAGATAGATGAATGGTTTCGAAAATAATTGTAATATAGTTATCAGTCCCCCTGTTTATATACGATAAAACCTAATAACTATTTGTCTGACAGCGCTTCATGGCTAACACTTCTCGGTTCACGCTTCACGCTTCACGCTTCACGCTACACCCTTACACCCTCCCCGGATTTTGTTTTTCCATATTTATCTCTATTTTTGTTCCCCGTAAACCAAACCTCAACAAAAAATGAAAAGAATTTTGGTTATTTTAATAATGGCTGCACTCTTTGTGGGTCCGGTCATTGCTGGTGGTATTGTTACCAATACCAACCAGAGTGCAAAGTATACCAGGATGCAATGCCGGGATGCCACTCTGGGTATTGATGCCGTTTATTACAACCCAGCCGGAGTTACAAAGCTGGGCAGCGGATTACATTTTTCAATCAATAACCAGACGATCGGGCAGGGGAGAAAAATAAGCAGTAATTATCAGTATCTGCATCCAAGTCCGAAAGATTACGAAGCCAGTATATCTGCGCCTCTTTTCCCGAGTGTCTATGCTGCTTTCGTGTTTGGGAAGTTTGCAGTATCTGCTGGATTCAATCTGATAGGAGGCGGTGGTAGCGCTGAATATAAAGATGGATTGCCTTCTCTGGAATATCCGGTATCAGATCTTGTTCCTTTGCTAGTTGCACAGGGACAACCAGTTACTGATTACAGGCTTAATATGCTATTTAACGGAAAATCGACATTTTACGGAGTCCAGGCCAACCTGTCATATGAAATAAATGAGATGCTTTCAGTGGCATTAGGTGCCAGGTATGTTATTGCAAAGGAAAGCTACACAGGTTATATGAGAAATGTAGAAATTTTGCTGGGAGGTACATGGACGCCTGCGCCAGGATTTTTTGCATATGCTGCCGGCACTTATGCCGGATATGCAACTTCATTCGGCGCTGCTGCAACTAATCTGAGCAATGCAATAAGCGGTGGAATGATAGTTGGAACTGATCCTTTGACAGACCCCGTGGCAATCGGTACCCTCACAGCGATCGGTATTTATCAAACCGGAATGACTAACAGTCAGGCTGTTGTGGCATTTACAGGTGCATCAGCTCAAATGACTGCTAATGCACAGAGTGCTACAGTCGCTTCACAGGCACTTGCTGATCAGGATGTAGATGCCAAGAAAAGTGCAACAGGAATTACTCCAATTGTAAGTGTGAATTTTGCACCTGTCGATTGGTTAAACGTTGCAGTGAAATACGAATTCAAAACGAAACTTGAATTTACCAATGAAACTGAAGCTGACAACAGTAAGGCAGGATTGGTTGGATTTAATCCTGAAACTGGTACGCCAATTTATTTATTCCCTAACGGAGAAAAAACACGCCTGGATATCCCGGCTTTGCTTTCAGCCGGTGTAGCACTTAATCCATTTAAACCATTACTGATCTCTGCAGGCGCGCATTATTATTTTGATAAGAGCGCCGACTGGGGTGGACGCCAGGACCAGCTTGACAGAGGATTACTGGAGGTTGCACTTGGAGCCGAATATACAATTAAAGATGCCCTTGCCATCAGTGCAGGCTGGCTTATGACATCAACAGGAGCTACTGAAGCTTATCAGACAGATCAGAGCTACAGCCTGGATACACACACCTTTGGAGGCGGAGCAGGTTATAAGATTACTGATTTTCTTGAATTGAACCTGGCCGGTTCCTACACAATATACAAGGAAGGAACCAATACATTCCAAAGGGAATTAGGTGGAGTAGGACAAAGTGGCCTAATGAGCACACTTACAGAAACTTATAATAAAAATACCTGGATTGTGGCCATTGGATTGGATATTTCCCTTGCCAGATAAAAATCAGGCATAACAATTTGTTAAAAATCTAAAAGGCTGCCGCGGATAACTCGACAGCCTTTTTTGTAATATTGTCCTTATATGGCATAATAATTGCCAGTATCTGTTTTTGATGTATATTGTATATAGATTTAGAAGGAATGTTGACATCAATAATTAACTTTATTATTCTGACAACTTTTTTGAAAAGATCCCGACCAGAGTCGGGATCAGTTCGACTTAAACATTTTGTCTCGCAGGCTTGCAAAATCCGGGTTTCACTGACTCGCGGACTTGTGAACTCGCGGACTTTTCTTCTGCTTTTTGGTTTGCAGTTATCGTTTCTTTTCAATGTTCATTGCCAGGTTTACGAACATCCCAATTTTTCATTCTCGAGCCATGAAACTTTAGATCTGGAAAGAATCGAAATAGATGAGAACCAGACAAGCATCTATTTTTCAATTCTGAACAGAAAACTCGGTGGCTCATTTTGTGTTGATACTAATACTTATATTAAGAACTCTCTTGGATCTGAAGAATATAAACTTATTGAATCAATTGGCGTACCGGATTGTCCTGATGTTCATAAGTTTAGTATAGTTGGGAAGAAACTCAGTTTTATCCTGGTATTCCCGCCAGTCAACAAAGAAGTGAAATATATTGATATCATTGAGAATTGTCCTGATGCATGTTTTTCAATCAGGTATGTTCTGCTTGATAACGAAATTAATGAAAAGATTGACCAGGGTCTTAGCCTGTATGAGTCAAGGAAATTAGAAGAATCGTTAACGGTCTTTGAAGACCTGATGCTTTCGCATAATGATAATATTTCCCCTGTTTTCGGGACTGTCTATCTGTACATGATGTCAATAAATTATGAACTCGGACAGTCAAAGGAAATACGCCGGCTATATGATGAACTTCAGCAGTCTTCGATCATTAATAAGGAAGAAATACTTGAAGAAGTTAGATATCAGGGACTTATACGGTAAAGTTTTCCTTATTGTTAAAAAAGCCAGTTCAGACCAATATAGGTACCGGGTTTTTCCCCGTCATCTTCGGGGCGAAGTGCAAATCCTAAATCAACTGCAATAATAAAATTTTCATTCCAGGCAATGTGAAATCCCCCGCCGGTTCCAAAATGAGGCCTGTCCTTTCCGTCTGTAAAAAAATCTGATTTAGAATATTGTTTTCCGTTGATCAAGTAATCAGCAGGAAGATCTGAAGGATTCATTTTATATTCCTGAACAACCATGCCTCCATCAAGGAACGCGCTCAGGGCTAAATGGAAATTCTGCCTGAATAATTTGAAATGTACGAACTTCCATCTGAGTTCCGTATTTGCATATACATAACCTTCTCCCACTACCCGGTCTCTTAAAACTCCGCGTATAGTGTGTTTACCTCCTAATCCGTCACGGGTGAAATTCGGAGGGCTGTTAAAAACAAACGGCATCATATAAGATGGCATATCTCCAAATAGTTTACCCTGGTAACTTAATCGGTAGGCAAAATTGAGATTCTTTGGTATAATGGTAAAATATTGCCTGTGTGTGATAGTTAGTTTAGCATATGTCATGTGTTTATCGCCTAAGAATCCCGGAGCAAAAATCAATACAGCATCCGTCCATATTCCCCTCATCGGATTAGGTTCATTATCGCGTGTATCAAAAATGACACCGGCTTTCAAAAGAGTGTGCATTCCACCAGCAGCCTCATTTGCAGGAATAATACCCCAGTCCAGATATTTTTGGTACAATCCTCCCTGAACGGGTGGCAGGAGGTTTTCATCCTGACCTTTGTTCAATTTACCCAGGTCAACAGTATCAATCTTGTTATGGTAAAACTCAACACCTGCAAACCATTTCAGGTTTTCAACCGGAAGGGCTCCTGAAAATTCGGCCCTGAGCCTGACCATTCTTCTGTCCTGTCGGTAAAACATCCTGGAAATATAATTTGCTGTGTCATCATCCATCTCGAAAGCATGATTATATTTGGACTGGTAACCGTTAAATCCATAAAAATCAAGACCCTGCTCAGTATAGTAGCTGGCTTCAGCTGCTGTTCTTATACCCTTGATCAGTTGGTCTGAATCATATCTGAACTGTGTTATTGTGCTTCCCTTGGTGGTTCTGGAATATTCAAGATAGATGGAGTGGTCATACATGGGATATCTTGATCCGTTACCATAATTATATAAATTAACCAGCGCCCCGTACTGAAAACCTATATCACGGTCATAGGCAACTACTGGAACTCCTCCAAAATTCCAGCCGGTTTTAATTGAATCAGCTTTTGATTTTTCCTTTTTCTCCTTTTTCCCTTCTCCCTGGGCATTCACAGGAGGTAGAAGCAGAAACAGCGAAAGAATAAATAGAAGGATTTTTTTCATTTGGCTATCAAGGTTTAGTGATTTTATACCCCAATATAGGAATTATTTTTAATTTTATAATATCTGGCCGCTGGCTTCTGGCTAATGGCCAAAAACTGAGAACTGAGAACTAGTGAACCCCCGACTGTAAGTCGGAGGCTACAGAACTGAGAACCTAAAACCATATATATGAGTACGAGATCATTGTCAACTATATACTTTGCTGTCGGCATCATCTTCATCGCCCTTGAAACCATCGGGGCAACATGGCCGGGAATTATTGTAAAAGCATTGATTATACCGGTTCTGTTTTTTCTTTATTACCGGTTGATAAAGGGACAAATAAATAATTATCACCGGATGATCCTATCGGCACTGGTATTTTCATGGCTTGGAGATGTTACTCTCGAGTTCCAGCAAAAAAATGATTTATTTTTCATGATAGGATTGTCGTGTTTCCTGATAGCACAGGTAATTTATCTTATAGCATTTTTCTCAACAAAAGGGGAAAATGTAATATTCTTTAAAAAAATATATCTGATTCTGCCGGTCATACTGTACGGGGTGATTGTGATATACATTTTATATGATGGACTTGGGGATATGAAAATACCCGTCATCATTTACACGGCAGTTATACTTACTATGCTTACTTCAGCACTTAACCGCGAGAAAAAGGTAAACAGGAATAGCTATATCCTGGTGCTGGTTGGTGCAATCTTCTTTATTCTTTCAGACTCAATACTTGCGATAAATAAGTTCGGCTATCAGTTTGACCTGGCCGGGATAGCTAATATGTTGACATACATTACTGCCCAATATCTGATTGCCATCGGATGTCTTAAACAATTTGATATTAAACTGAAATAATGGAATTTTATGAAAACACTTAAAAGTATTCTCCTGGCTTTATTGCTTCTTGTTATTCTTCTTGCTGTTGGCGGATTTTTCGTAGTCAGACATATCTCTAACCGGGCTATTCCTGATTATAATGCAGGCGTGACATTACAGGGACTGACCAGTCAGGTGGATGTATTCAGGGATGAATATGGAATACCTCATGTGTACGCACAAACTGAGGAGGACCTTTACCGGGTGGTCGGTTATATGATGGCACAGGACAGGCTTTGGCAGATGGATCTGATCAGAAGATTTTCAGTGGGCCGTTTATCTGAGATCTTTGGGCCTGTTGCAATTGAAACAGATAAGTTATTCCGTGCACTCAGAATAACTGAGAAATCAGAAATGGTTTTAGAAAAAACAGATCCTGAAATTATCCGGCAAATGGAAGCATTTACCGATGGAGTCAATCAGTATATAGATGCTAATCAGAAAAAACTGCCTTTTGAATTTGCAGTGCTGGGTTACAAACCTGATCGCTGGGAGATCATTCATTCATATAACCTGATCGGATATATGAGCTGGATGCTGCAGCAGGGTTGGTATGCTGAACCTTTTCTGTTAAAGATCCGGAAAACAGTCGGTGATGAAAAATTCAATGATTTGTTCCCCGATTTATCCATCCAGCAATCGATCTTTCCTGATTTTTTACTTTCAAATATCCCGGAAGATAAATTTGATTTTCAGGCAGCCGATGAAATGATTAAGGACTTAGGTGTTCAGGTTTTTTCAGGAAGCAATAATTGGGCTGTCAGTGGTGCAAAAACAGAGTCCGGATTACCAATTGTCGCAAATGATATGCATCTCCAGGTGGACGTAGCACCCGGGATATGGTACCAGATCCATCAGGTGGTTCCCGGGAAATTGAATGTTACAGGTGTGATGCTTTCAGGCACTCCCTATGTTATCTGTGGTCACAATGACAGCATTGCATGGGGAATGACCAATGTTGCAGTGGATAATGTCGATTTTTATGTTGAGACAATTAATCCTGCTGACAGTAACCAGTACAGGTTTAACGGGGAATGGATAGATATGAAAGTTGTAAAAGAAAAAATTATTGTCAAAGGTGGCGATACTCTCACATTCTATAACCGTTTTACCCACAGAGGCCCTGTTGTTTCCGGATTTCATGGAGTTAAGGATAAGGTGATTTCTGCCAGATGGATAGGAAGCGATTACAGCAATGAACTGAAATCGGTCTGGCTTCTGAACAGGGCCAATAACTGGCAGGATTTTACAAATGCCATCACTACTTTTATTTCAGTCAGCCAGAATATCGTTTATGGAGATAAAGCCGGTAATATAGGTTTATACTGTGCAGCAGGTGTGCCTGTAAGAGAAGGAAATCCAGCATTGATATTGCCCGGTGATACAAGCCTGTATGACTGGAAAGGTTATGTCCCATTCGAAATGCTGCCTCATTCCTTTAATCCCCCGGAAGGTTTTGTAGCATCAGCCAATAACAAAACAGCAGGGTCGGATTATCCCTATTATATAAGTAACTGGTTTGACCTTCCAAACCGGTATAATCGGATTGTTGAAATGATCAATAAAACTGATAAACATAATACTTCCACTTTTAGGCAAATGCAGACAGACCAACATTCAAAATGGGCTGAAAAGGTATTGTCTGCAGTCCTGCCTCTTGTCGATAATAAGAATGAAATAATAAACGGAAATCCGGTTTTTCAATCCTTAAAATCATGGGATTTTGATTATTCAGTTGAATCAACAGAGGCCACACTATTTGAAGTATTTAATCTTGAAATGATAAAGGCGATGTTTCTGGATGAGATGGGGGAGGACCTTTATAATGAATTTCTAAAGGATGACAAGTATGCCCAGTATAG
>JBGPAO010000135.1:0-8757 GCA_041480755.1 Bacteroidia bacterium | reverse complement strand
CTGATTTTGGGAGATGATATCAACTTCATTTCTTGAAGGGATAAAAAATAATTCATTGGTATTGATGCTCCGGTTTCTTGCGAAGAAATTGAGCCCGAAAATGGTTGAGTCTCCGTCAAAAAGAACCAGAGGCAATCCATCATGTGTTTTGTAATTCTTAAGCTCTACTGAATATGGCCTGCCTCCAAGAGTTGATATTTTGAGCTTTATAACATCATTCTCAAGAGTTATCAGCATTTTTTTCCCGGTTGCGGCACCTGCAAAATCACCATACATGGATTCGAGATTCTGCTGTCCCCCCGGTTCCCCCTTAACTTTCTCTGCTGCCTGTACTTTTTCAGTTATCACAACCTGAAGGGAATCCTGTCTTTCAGCTTCCAGTTTCTGAACATTTGCAAGTGAATCCTGGATTCGCTGGTCTTCCTGTCTCTGCCTTTCCCTGGCCGGCTTATTCAAAAGCGAGTATCCGACAAGAAGGGCTCCTATCAATAATAACCCAAATAGTGTATTTCTGTCCATCTCAATTTTTCCTGTTTACCTTTTTATTCTTTATCCCTTGAAGAGAAGCGCCAATAAAGCTTATGAAAAGCGGGTGTGGATTCATTACTGTGCTATGATACTCGGGATGGAATTGAATACCAACGAACCACCTGAGTTTAGGTATCTCAATAATTTCCACCAGGTTACTGTCCGGATTGATTCCGGAAGCAATCATGCCATGTTTTTCAAAATCAGCGAGCCAATTATTATTAAATTCATACCTGTGACGGTGTCTCTCCCTGACGAAATTCTTACCATAAGACTTAAATACTACTGAACCTTCCTTCAGAAGACATGAATACGCTCCCAGTCTCATTGTGCCGCCTTTCTCAGAAACACCCTTCTGCTCCTCCATCAGGTCGATAACCGGGTAAGGCGTCAACGGATTCATTTCCGTGGAATGAGCCTTGGCAAGTCCCAATACATTCCTGGCAAATTCAATCACGGCACATTGCATACCCAGGCAGATCCCCAGGAATGGAATATTATGTTCACGGGCATACTGAACAGCAATTATCTTTCCATCAATCCCTCTGTCGCCAAAACCGGGGGCGACAATAATTCCATTCATAGTCCCGAGTTGCTTATCAACACTATGCTGGTTTATTTCCTCAGAATGCAGGGTATGAACAACCACTTTACACCTGTGATAAACACCTGCATGGATCAAGGATTCAATTATGGATTTATATGAATCAGCAAGTTCAACATATTTCCCCACCAGACCTATATCCAGCTTATACTTTGGTTTTTTCAGCTTATTAACAAATTCTATCCATGGCTTCATATCAGGCTTCTTTGTGCGCTTGATACCGAGTTTCTTTATCACGATCCCGTCAAGGTTTTCCTTTTGCATCAGCAAAGGAACTTCATATATGGTTGAAGCATTGATAGATTCAATTACAGAATCATAATTCACGTTGCAGAAAAGAGCTACTTTTTTCCTGATATCAGGAGTCAGCGTTTTTTCAGTCCTCAGAACTATAATATCAGGCTGTATCCCGTTTTCAAGCAATACCTTTACCGAATGCTGTGTCGGCTTTGTTTTCAGCTCCCCGGTTGCTGCCAGGTAAGGCACCAGTGTAAGATGTATTACAATTATATTGCCCGGGCCAAGCTCCCATTTCAGTTGTCTCACCGCCTCGATGTATGGCGTCGATTCAATATCACCGACCGTCCCCCCTATTTCTGTCAGGACCACATCGAATTTATATTTGTTTCCCAGTATTTTGATCCTTCGCTTTATCTCATCAGTAATATGCGGAATGACCTGTACGGTTTTCCCCAGGTAATCACCTCGGCGTTCCTTATTTATTACTGACTGGTAAATCCTCCCGGTTGTGACATTATTTTCTTTTGATGTCGTAATTCCAAGGAACCTTTCATAATGTCCAAGATCAAGGTCTGTCTCAGCGCCATCCTCTGTGACATAGCATTCCCCGTGTTCATAAGGATTTAATGTCCCCGGATCCACGTTGATATAGGGATCAAGCTTCTGGATTGTTACCGACAGCCCTCTTTCCTGGAGAAGTTTTGCAAGTGAGGAGGAAATTATGCCCTTTCCTAAAGAGGAAGTTACGCCACCGGTAATGAAGATATACTTTGTTGATGACAATTGTGTATCTGCTATTTTAAGCTGCCAAAGTTAATATATTTATTCTTAAGCTGATTTAATCCTGATCCGATTCAAGGTTATCGATCATCTCAATTTTTGCCTCCAGCAGTTTAATAGCTTCCTTGGAACTTATAATTTTATTATTAACCTCATCTATCATACTCTGGGCATTTTTTGACTTGGCGAAAAATCCAATATTGTTTTCCCAGAGGGTAATATCATTCTTTAACTGTTGCATCCTGATAACAAACTTTTCTCTCTCCTGTCTTAGTTTGAGATCAGCTTTTGGCTTCTGGATCAGGTCGCTTACACGGTTTCTGAACTTCAGGAGATTTCGCTTATGGTCATCAATTTTCAGATTATCATAATGCCTGTTGAGGGATAGCCTGTACCTCTCCTGAATCGTATCTTTATCCTTAAGAGGGACAAACCCGATATCTGCCCATCTCCTCTGAAACTCATTCAGCTGTTTAAAATTCTCAGTCAGGTCGCCGGTCAGCACAAAGCTTTCGATTTCCTTTATCAGTTCATCTTTTTTAGCCAGGTTGCTTTCGAATGTCTGATCGATTGAGCTGTAATGTTCCGACTTCCTGTTGAAGAATTGATCGCAAGCGGCACGAAATCTTTTCCAGATCTGGTCCGAATTTTTCCGCGGAACAGGGCCGATATGTTTCCATTGTTCCTGAAGGTGTATAAGATCTTCAGTCGCTTTTTTCCATTCTGTGCTATCCTTCAGTGATTCAGCCTGCATACAGAGATCAGTTTTCAACTGGAGATTATTCTGGTACATCTCCTTATTCTGGGTATAGAATTCCCTCTTCCTTGCGAAAAACTGATCACATGCAGTGCGGAAACGTTTATATATCTTATTATTATCCTTTTTGGGTGCAAATCCGATAGTTCTCCAGACCTTCTGCAGTTCAATCAATTCCCGCGATTTCTGTTCCCACTCACGTATAGCCTTGAATTCAAAATTGCTTATATCCTCAGATTTCTCGCATAAAAGCCTTTTCTGTTCAAGATTATTCTTCTGTTCCTTTTTTAAGTCCTCAAAATGCTGCTGATGTTTCTTATTGATCTTTGATGTAGCCTCGCGGAACCTTTCCCAGATCTCAGTCCGCATCTCAGGCGGAACAGGTCCGATCTCCCTCCACTGGTCATGATATTTCTGGAGCTTATTAAAGGCCTCAATAATCGAGGTTTCCAGGAGCAGTACCTCCGCCTTTTCGCATAAAACAATTTTTGATTCAAGGTTTTTCTTAAGATCAAGATCCCTGAGCTCTTTATTTATTTTGATATAGTCATAAAACGTCTCAACATGATGGTTATATGTCTCCCAGAGATCCTTCACATTCAGCTGTGGAACCAGTCCGATTGATCTCCATTCTTTCTGCAATTCCCTGAACTCCTGGAAGGTCTTATTTATCGATTCCTTGCGGTTTATCAGGTCCTTCATTTTTTCAATCACCGCATATTTTTTCCCGACATTCTCCAGCTTTTCCTGCTCCAGTGTTTTATTGCTTTCCGCCTTCAGGTCGCGGTATCGTTTTAAAAGTTCCTTAACTCTGGGTTCCAGCGGATCATCCGGTGCAGTAAAATCATCAATATCTCCTCCCTTCTCTACATACTGCTTCCTCTTCAGCTCAACCTCAAGCTTGTACTTTTTGTAATAATTTATTTTGATATTGTCGACATCCGATCTGAGATCACGAACATCCTTATTATCCAACAGTTCCTGCAGGCGGTCCAGCAAGTCTTCCCGTGTAAGCGCCGAATAATCAATCTTGAAGTCAGTAGTTTTAGCCAGAGTCACCTCAACAGGTATCACGTGCTCGATCTCAACAGGCACTTCCAGAGGGATCTCGATCGGCTCTTTTTCAGGCTCTTCCCCTGGTTCTTCTCCGGGTTCTTCTTCAGGTTCTTCTCCGGGCTCCTCTCCTGGTTCTTCTCCGGGTTCTTCTCCGGATTCTTCTCCGGATTCTTCTCCGGATTCTTCTCCGGGTTCTTCTCCCTCCTCCTCTGCAATCTCTTCAATCTCCACAGAAGTCTCTTCATGTTCTTCCGCAGGTTCTTCTCCCTCAACTTCTACAGGCTCTTCAATCTCCACAGAAGCCTCTTCATGTTCTTCTGCAGGTTCACCCCAGGATTTTCCTGAAGTATCCTCTGAAGTTTCTATATCGGAATTTTTCATGGAAACCTCTGCGAATTCCTGCACAGGTTCTTTTATGGATTCCTCCATAGATCCTTCCAAAGGTTCAGGGATTTCTCCCACTGTTGTTTCCAGGCCTCCGGATGATTCTTCATCTGCTGTTTTAATGTCATCCTGCGACTGGGAGGCCATGTCCTTTAATTCACTGTCACTTTTGTCGACAGTTTTAGAGTGTTTCATTGTAGTTTTCCTTGTAGTTTCACCTGGTTTTGTTTTACCGGTGACAGATTCATCCTGAATCTGGTCATTGTTGTCATTAGTATCCATTAGTTCATAATCCCAGACAGAGCATAGGATTGTTGCGAAAATAGAGAATTAACAACTACTCTCAAAGTTTTTTCGGGATTTATTGATTATAAACTTATGTTATTTAACAGCCATTTTTTCAATCTGTAATGCACTGAATGCAAAATGCACATTTAATAAATCATTCATACAGAATGTCTTACCAGGAATTTATAAGTACCAATAAATATTTAATTTTGTAAAAACAGCTAATTACATGAGAATCGATATTTTATCCGGTGTACCTGAACTGCTGGAAAGTCCGTTAAACCATTCAATCATAAAAAGGGCAAAAGAGAGTGGAATTGCAGAGATCATCGTCCATAATCTGAGGGATTTCAGCAGGGACAAGCACAGGAAAATCGATGATTATGCCTTCGGCGGAGAAGCCGGCATGGTGCTTTCCGTTGAACCGATTGACCTTGCTGTCCGGTCACTTCAGAAAGAAAGGCAATATGATGAAATTATCTTCACCTCCCCCGATGGCAAACCTTTTACACAGAGTATGGCTAATGAACTGTCATCAAAGAAAAACCTCATAATTCTATGCGGCCATTACAAAGGAGTGGATCAGAGAGTACGCGAGCACCTTATTACCCGCGAAATATCAATAGGCGACTACGTGCTTTCCGGAGGTGAACTGGCCGCTTCGGTCATAGTCGACAGTATCATCAGACTTATACCAGGAGTTCTTTCAGATGAGACATCTGCACTCACAGACTCATATCAGGATGGACTCTTATCTCCCCCCGTATATACCCGGCCTGCAGTCTACAAAGGATGGAAAGTCCCGGAGATCCTTCTCTCCGGCAATGCAGCCGAGATCGAAAAATGGAAAATGGAACAATCCCTGGAAAGAACCAGACATCTGAGACCTGACCTTTACAAAAAACTGGAATAGAATTGACAGATTCTAAAATTACAGATTCCAAAATTACAGATTCCAAAATTACAAAAGTCGGATATTGCTACCACATTTAGCCGGTAAGATTACAATCGGTATACTTAGCATAATAAGAAGCACTTAACTCCAATCCGGGATAGTCAATTTATTCCGGACAAAGGTGGTCAAGACGACTGGTTTTCCCAATTAAAAAATCAATTCCAAATGCTGCCCACAGCGAAATAATCGGGACAAAGGGAAGCTTATATCTTGAATTCCCCACAATACCTGTTAAGAGAATGAAGTAAATAAAAATTGTTGCTGTAATGATAAAGA
Organism: Bacteroidia bacterium; assembly: GCA_041480755.1. GTDB lineage: Bacteria > Bacteroidota > Bacteroidia > Bacteroidales > SM23-62 > LJUQ01. The sequence goes on along the minus strand of JBGPAO010000135.1, from coordinate 2,889 downwards.
ACTTCTTATTTTTGCAGAATAGCAAGAGACCAGTTAGAGATAAGACATATACTAACAGTGAAATTATAATTAAACCCAAACCTAAAAATGCTTCAAGTCTTGAACGATCCGCAAAATATCTTTTAATCAAATCAATTGTTGTATAAAGCGATGATTCTGGCACATCCATTTTTGGAATAAAATTTGATTTTCCTGTAATATCATAATCATGTGTTAACCTGAAATATTTAAACATCATATTTGTATTCGGCGCCAGGAAAGTATTTCTAATTCCATTTAGTGTAACAGGTATAAAATACCGAAAATTATTAAATATGAAGTTCCTGCTGTATTTTTTATAGGATTTCGATTTTGCAAGTTTATTATCACATTTATAATAATCCTTTGATTGAACATCAGAAATAATTACCTTTCTAGCCTCAGAAATTGTCATGCCTGTTTTCCTGGCTTCTGTTGCACTAATTATATATTTAATGGTATGTTCTCCCTCAAATGAAGTAAATCCAATTATCCCATACTTGTTATAATTCCTTATATACCATGGTACAAGTAACATATAAAAACACAGTACGGAAGTTGCGATTCTTATGAATTGCTTTCTATTGATCTTCAGGAAGATGTATATTATTAATAATATCAATGGAAAATAAAGTAAAACAGGCTTTAAGTAAACAGCAGAACCAAATATTACTCCAGCTGTTATATTTTGAAGTATAGAATTAATCTTACCTGCCCTTAGGAATAAAAAAATCCCTAAGATTAGGAGAAATACAAAGATCGTATCAGCAAGGATAGTTAAGGAATAAAAGATGGAGAATGGATCCAGGGAAAAAAGTAAAGCTGCGAATGATGAGATCCTATTATTAAACAACAGTTTCCCAATTCTGTATAAAAAAAGGATTGAGCATAAATTTAAAATTATCTGAATGACAATCACAATCCATGGTTTAATACCAAATATCCAGTATATCAAAACAATAAATGCAGGGTAACCTGGTGGACGAAATATATTAAATTCCTCAAGAGAACCTGATCTGAGGATTTCTAGTGCTAATCGCTGATATTGATCTGAATCAGAAAAAATGAATAGGGATTGATCCAAAGCTACATTAGACCAAGGTTGTAATATTAATAGCAGGACAATTCTGATGATACCCGCAATTACCAATATCCAGATCAATGAACATTGGTTAAATTGAATAATGTTTTTAAATTTCAAGTTTCTGAAAAAATCTGATAAGTTGATAATATATTATTATTTTAACCTTGTATTGTATTGGCCCCAAAATAGTTGGACAAAAAAGATAGCTACAGATTAGTAGAAAGTTCATCTTAAAAAACGTCAACCCCCTCATCAACCAAATAAAAAAGCCCTCGCAAATCATTGATCTTTAAGGGCTTACATTTTGAGACGTGGTGCCAACAGCACCACTAATTTCTTTTCTGATTTTTCTAGGGATTTCCTTAATAATTTTCCAATAATATCGGAGTAAATTATATTCCATCATGATTTTTCCTTTCATAATCTGAAATCCATTTTTGCCATTCATCAATAAATATTCCTATGTTTTTCCATGTAAGTGGTTTGTCAACCGTAATATTGTCTATTGGAGATAAAATAAAACCGGTCGGGCCAAGTGTTTTTAATGCCTTTTGCACCGCATCCCGGACCTCCTTTTCGCTACCTCTTTCAACAGTAATGGCTGCTGATACACCTCCCCATAAGCAGATCTTATGGCCAATTTTATTTTTCAAAATTTTCATATCTGTATGTGAACCCTGGACCGGGTCAATACCAATAAGAACGTCAATCCCCGATTTCATGTAAGCATCAAGTAAAGGAATATGACCGCTTGTGCAAATGTAACCGAATTTGGCACCATATTTATGTGCCAGTTCAGTTTCAGATATTAAGAAAGGCAATATTGCTTCCTCATAAAACTCAGGTGTAACAAAATCGCATCCTTCGTACCATGCGCGCTTTATATACAGGTCAATGCCTTCTGAAAGAACAGCAACCATGCGTCTTTCATTCCATTCGTGAATGATATTCAGAAGATCTTTGACAAACTCGGGTTGTTCAAACATTTTAAACATTAGATCCTGCATCCCGCAAAGCCAGAATGCCATGTCGAGGCCTACACCCCAGCCACCGGCAAGCATAACATTATGTTCATTAACAAAAGATTTTGCTTCATTATATTCTTCTTTATAGTTTTCAATCTCTTCACGGCCTGGTGGCAGAAGGAAGTACTTTCTTAAGATCTCAAGGTCTTCTCTGCAAGTTACCAGAGGCTTTAAAGTTCTGGGAATTTGATAATCGTCGATAAAAGGTATTTGATTGCCATGAGGCCAATCATCAGATAATTTTACAGCTGTAGTCAGCGAACCTTCTGGTGTTGAATATATTTTATTTAAGATAGATACACCTTGAAGTTTTGAAACCCGGTGTTCAGTTATTACGTCCGGATGGAAATGTATGGGTAATCCACGTAAATCAGGATGTTGCGGCCGCTCCGCACGCGAAGCTGACGGAATGAATAATATGGAATCCAATCCCATTTTCAATTCTTCTCTGGACAAAACAAACAGGTTCTCATTAACCTGTTTGCGCAGGGCTGCAAAACTCATAAAGCAACACGGGACCCGGTCCGATTCTTCCATATTTATTGTCTTTATCAAACAATCACGTGCAGTAGAATTTTTCATATCCTTATTATTTTTTTACCCAGTCCGTTACAAAAATAGAATATGTTTAATCTTAATATTTATTTTTGAAATCTTTTTAAATGCCTTTTTTTAACAGGAAAAATAAAGCTAATTGCATATTTTTACCAAGGCAGGCAAAATCTTAGGAATTGATGTATAATAAAAGAATAAAAAAGGAAT
>JBGPAO010000134.1:0-8765 GCA_041480755.1 Bacteroidia bacterium | reverse complement strand
ATAACAAAGAAGGCTGATGGATCATCCCACATAATAAATTGCTCTCCAATTTCTTTTATTTCTGTTACAACCCCCTTTTTTGATATTTGCTCAAAAATCTGTGATCCAATCACAAGTAGCATTAATAAAGTCACAATGATTCCATATATCATGGACACATAGTATAGAATTTTCTTTGATTTCATATTCTTCCATATTTTTAATATCACAGTTGAATGTTTTAAAATAATTATGGAGCTATAAATGCCTGAAGTGAAATTACAATTCATACTTCCAGCTCATATTGTAATTCTTTTGTAAATTAGTTGTAAAGTATTTTACAAGATTTTTGCATTCAGATTTATTAATCTATATCCAATTTTGCACCAGGAAGAAAAAATTCTTCTTAGCCTTCTTAAAAAGGAAATAGCAGCCACAATGATGCAATCCTATCCGGGAATTGATCCTGAAATATCAAACTGGAAGGGACAGAATATAACTGACTTTCAGGAAGATTTGCTTATCAGGGTAAACGGGCAACTTAGTGAAAAGTGGTTCTATACTCATATGAAAGCAGCAAATCCTTCATTACCCAGGATTGATGCATTGAATATGTTGAGTCAATATGCCGGTTACATCAACTGGCAGGACTTCAGGTACAAAAAGATAGGCACACTGCCTGCGGCAGAAAAACCAGGAAAGTCTATGAGCAATCTTATCCGGATTTCTCTATTGCTGGTATCTGTTATGATCCTATTATTCATTATAATTAAAATAATTAATACTCAGAATTACCGATTCACTTTCATGGATGCGGATACCAGGGAGCCTATCACCGGTAATAATATCCTGGCGGAATTTTTTATAGAAAATGAATCTCCGATGAATTATACGTCCAACACGGAAGGAAGCATTATCATAAGGACCAATAAGGGTAATATCAGGATGGTTGTAAGAGCTCCTTATTATTTGACTGACACGATAACCAGGATACTAAGAAAATTTAACCGTACTGAACAAATCAGGTTAAGCGCTGATTCATATTCACTTATGATCAATTATTTCTCCCGATCCGATGTGAATGCCTGGGAGAAAAGACGGGAACAGCTTGAAAAAATGTTCAATGAAGATGCGACTATCTATCAGCTTCCTGATAAAAAAGGGAGGACTGGTATAGAACTGTATAATAAACAGGAGTTCATCGATAAACTTACAATACCCTCTTCTGGTCTCCGGCAAATTGAGGTGCTTGATTGCCGGTACCTGAATGGGCAGATTATTATACTTCGGTTCAGAATCAAAACAGACAGGGAATGAAGCGGATTACCTACATATGCACTCTGATTATAATCTATCTTATTTGCTCTGCCAGAGGCTGCATGGAAGATCCAGAAACTGTTGCAAAGAGAGAGGAAGAGTTTATTATAAACCTGAAAGACAGTGTTAAACATGTATTTATGTCCGACTCTGTTCCGGATCCTTTACTTAAGGCCTATGAAATAACTGCAGCAGAGAAGTTATGTGATTTTGCCGATTATTTGAAGATCATCTCAGATACAACACTGGATTTGAGATTCAGACAACAAGCAGTAGAATTAGTCAAGGATCTGTTTGTCTCCAGTGAAATTGAATTATACACCTGGAGCAGTATTTATCCTGTGACTGGTCTTAATACTCTTGAACTTTTGCTTTCACACAGCCTGGCTGATGGTATGTCTTGCTGGGTTCTGCCTGTACAAATCAATGTCAGAACCCCATTTAGCCGGGAAAGTGATTCTACCTTTACGGGCACTCTTTCCTTTTATCAGAATTGTATTTCTTTTAACAACCCTGATACATCTGAAAACCTCTCAGAAATGATTCTCATCGACACATACATCATAAAGAGGCTTAAATCTTTTGGAAAAGAACAAATCAGGGTGTGGGAAGTATATCTTGGGAATATAAACTAGTATCCGGAAGCTTTTTAATATTCTATTATACACCTTTAAAACATCATATGCTAACGAATCCCGAAATTCTTTTTAATAGCTATTTAAATGACAACAGATCATATAGCTTCTATTTATTTTTTATTTCGAGCTCTGGATATTGAGGGCAGAATTTCGAAACCCTGGTATTTTCAAAACTCAGGTTTTCAAGTTTCGGGCTCCAGATTTTACGTACCATGTTCCAGACATCTTTATCATTATACAGCGATGATGAATTCTTAATTAACATTTTACCATCGACATCCGACCAGTTATAATTATCACCGTACCGTATACCTATTCCGTTATTCAGGAATAAGCAGCTATCAGCCACAACTGTATGGTTTGGGGAACTGAATCCAATTTCCAGACCCTGTCCGCAGTTCTTGAAAACACAATCAATGAATGTGGTATTCCTGACTGCTTCGTTTCCGCTCGATAAGGCAGCGCCTTCGTGGAAACAAGCTTCAAACCTGCAGTTTTTGAGTATTATATCGTCTCCCTCTGTGTTTCCTGCATCAACTCCGTCATCTTTTGCATACATAAAAATTGAATTATCAATTTCTGCATCAGAAGAACTCAGGTATATTGCATCGTTGTCTTTATCCAGAAAAACATAGGAATCATCCGGGAAATCTGTAAAAATAGAATTCCGCAAAGTAAGATCAGTATAATTAATCTGACCCCCAGTCTGTGCACGCTGTACCAGGATGTAATCCAGCGTTAAGGTGGCATATTGGGGGTAAAAGATCTGGCCGATATGATCAAGCATGAAACAATGATCAAGCGTAAGGGTGCTGTTTTCAGTATAAAACAATGCCTGTCTTCCGGAATGGCCCCAGTTGTAACCTTCCGAATCATGGTATCCGCTCTGGCAGAAAATAGCATATTTAGCATCAATAGTACCTTCATATTCCCTGGTAATAAATCCTCCCCAATACTTATCATACTGGCTGCATGTAATTAATACCGGATTATCAGCAGTACCTGAAATAGTAACCGGGCCGTTTACATTGATATCGACTGCCTCATCCATAAGTATTACCGCGCCTTCATTAACTTTCAAAGATCCCGTGGATGCAATCTCCAGAGTACTCCTGATCCTTACAAGAGTGTTAGCTGGAATTTCAATATCTGTGCTAATTGTACCCTTCAATTCAACCGGAGGTTCTGATATTTCATTCAGTGTCACATTCATCTGTTTACCTCCAACCATGAATTGCATCTGGTTTGAGATTGCAGATGCAGGTATATTCACAGAACCCACTCCCTGTTTTATATTGAAAGTCTCTTCCAAAGCAGGACTTAATCCCTTACAATAAATATTTTTAACTTTTCCTGACTCTATTATATAAAAAATAAACGGTACCTGTATTGAGTTGGTATACCTGCGCGGGTAGAATATCTGAACATCCTCCGTACTCAATGAAACAGTTTCAAAAGGTGCTGGCACCCATGCTTTGATTCCCCATTCGGAATCTTCCCTTTCTTCGGTTTTGGTAGTAAATAAAAAAGTATCATTTTTTTGTTGTAAATCCTTATATATCAGAATTAATTCATAAAACCCATTCTCATTAAATTCTATGAAGGTACCGTACTGAAAATCAATTGTGTCATTGTTAAGTATTGCAAAACGGATAGTGTTGGTATCATTTTCCAGGGCAAAAGGCAGGTAATAATTTTGCTTCGTTTCCAGGTCCGACAGATTAATGCATCCCTCCGGAGGTTCTGGTATATTTTCATTATCCTTTTTGCATCCAGTCACCAGCAGTAGTAGACTTAAACAGGCTATCAGGTTTTTAAGTTTCATACCTATTGGTTTTGCTGTGTATTAAGTTCCTGCAGTATCCAGTTTCTTCTGTCTTTCAGCATTTGTCTTTTATCGGCAAGATTAGATATAAAAAGGTCATAATTAGTCCTGTCCACATCGTATTTTGACTGGGCGATAATAGAATCGTTTTCATAAAAAGGACTAATTTTTTCGTAAGTATTATCAAATACTTTATCAATGGTGGCCAGATCAATTTTATCAATGACAGACTTAAGGGATTTCAGATATTTTTGATAAAGAAAACTATCCTTTGCAATTTTATAATCCAGATCATCTTCGATAGAAAACAGCAATTTTGAACCTACATCCGCAATTATATCATCCATGCTGGAGTATTCTCTTGTGCCAAAAATTGTACCTACTGCCCATGATCTACCTATTTCATGGGGTTCATCTACAAAAATATCATCAAAATCCCATGGAATTACCCCAAATATTTCTTTATCGTTTTTGATTTTTGCATAAAAAATAACTTCATCGGTATAATCACCGTTCTTTATCAGCATATCTATACTCAACTTTGTAAAATATTGTTCCAGGTCCATGTAGGCTGAAAGAGTATCATACATCTGTTGTCCGGAATATTTAATAAGATTTGAGTAAATTTTTTTAAAGCGGTCAATATATTCAGACGCATCATAACGACTATCAGGGCTGATGGAATATTTTTTTACCACATGCTGATAACCACGGCGTATCACAATTGAAGAATTTTTTTGTTCAATAGAATATTCAAAAGGATCTTCAATAAAATGATATAAACCCTGGGTATGATCATTTAATCTGACCTCTGTAAAAAAACTGTAAACCGGCCACAAGTCAACTTCTTTATACAATCCCACAGCTGTGCTGTTTTCGATATAGGTATAATCGTAAACCATTGCTAATAGCTTGAATTCCTCATATTTTTTTTCTATCTGTTCTTCAGGATTATAAAGTGTGATTTTACGGTCCATATTCACACTGAATCCTTTTCGGGTGAAATTAAGTGTATTATCGCCCCTGATTTCAAATCGGTCGATAGTATACATATTACCGTCAAGTACCAATTCAGGAACAGGATTTGTGATCTCGTACTGTTCACCACGGCTTGAATTAATCTTAAACCGCTGTGAATCAGTGACTATAAATTTAAAAACATTCTTTTCAGGTTCTATAATATTATCATCCTCCTTAGAGCAGCTCAAAAAAAGTAATGATACAAGGAGATAGAATACCAGTTGATTTGCTAATTTATTTTTCATAGAAAACTCAATCCTTGTTTAGTATTTAAAACGTAAAGAAACACAAATTATTCCCAGCCGTTTTTTACTCCATGCCGGGTATTGGTTCATAACACATTTTACAAACTCTGCCAAATGATTTATATGACATCAGCTTAATATAATTGCTGATGAAACTGGCTTCGGAGGGTACTTTATCCAGAAGATCAGTACTCAGGTACTTTTTGTTATCATCAGGAAAGATAGTTACAACAACAGAAGCAGGGCCGAGCTGTTCATGAATTTTGGCTGCACCGATAAAATTTGCTCCGGAAGAAATGCCAACTCCCAGTCCCAGACAACATGCAAGTTTTTGCGCCATAATAATAGCATCACCATCATCTACAGCTATAACTTCATCAAGGAATTTAATATCAACAAGAGCAGATATGAATTCATCTGAAATGCCCTGAATCCTGTGTACGCCTACCTTATAACCTGTGCTAAGTGTAGGGGAATTTGCCGGTTCAAGTGGAAACAGCTTTATTTCCGGATTCATTCCCCTCAGGAATCGTCCGACTCCCATTATTGTTCCTCCCGTTCCCACCCCGGCGATAAAAGCATCTGGTTTAAGGCCTTTGTTCTTTAATTGATACCAGATCTCAGGTCCCGTAGACAGGAAATGTGCTTCATTATTATCAGAATTTGAAAATTGTCTGGGCAAAAAGACATCCTTGTTTTTAACTGACAATGCTTCAGTAAGTTCAATTAATTTAAGAAATCCTCCTTCTTTTTTGCTTATCAGATTGATATCAGCTCCAAAGCTCCTGATAAGATTTATCCTTTCTTCACTCATCCAGTCGGGCATAAATATGGTTACCGGGTGACCAAAAGCCATCCCAATTGCTGCAAATGAAATACCTGTATTGCCGCTGGTTGCTTCTACAATCCGGCATCCATTTTTGAGTTGTCCCGATTGTCTGGCCTTATTAATAATATGATAGGCCATACGGTCCTTGATACTGCCGGTCAGATTAAAGTTTTCAGCCTTGGCATAAATGGTCTGCTGAATATTTTTATACAGGTAATCAATTTTGAGAAGAGGAGTATTGCCAATCAATGAGCCGATACCTGACATTATTCCATCATTATGAAAACCAGCTAAAGGTGGGTTAGTATTTTCAGTCATTTTAATACTTACATTGCTTTAATGACAATTCCCCGTTGTAAAAAACAGGAATAAAGTTTGTATTTCAAAATAAATATATAAAAGTTATTTAAGAACTAATGAAAATTCTAGAAGCTGTATTTTAACCTCAAAAAACCCAGGTTAATTCTTGAATGTTCACCGCTCATTACGGCATTGAAATGCTGCCAGATTAGAGAAAAATCAAGATTTTCTGCCAGGGAGTAATCCACTGATGGCCCGACAAAGTAACCGTCCAGATCAGGAAACCACATCCCGGCAAGAGTCATGTTTAACAAGGGAGTAGCCGCCCAGGTGAACTGACCAAAAGCGGAAAACCTTGAAAAAGCCAGATCTTTTGAAGAGAAATTCCTTGAATATAAGCTGTTAAAATTATTCAGATCAAGCGGTTTGTTGCAATACATGAGCTGAACCTGGGCCATTGAATTATCTTTGAATATCTTGTCCAGGCCGGAGGTAATCAGAATAGTACTTTCATCACCGGGAAAATCCTCATACGGATCAAACCAGGTGCCTTCCCCTCTGAATGACATACTTCCGATGGATCCGGACCAGCCGGTGCCGATGACTACATCTTCACTGTTCATCAATCCCGCAAGAAACTGGATATCGTAACCCCATCTGTTGAACCTGTAAAGCCCTGCAGTAGTTATATCATTATCACTGTTTACTTTCAAAACTAACTCCGCAGCTGATGATGAGGATGGAAAAAACTGAAGCCTGACAGCATCACTCCCCGGTCTTTCAACATAATCAAAATCAAAATAGGAGTAGGCGTTGAAAATATCATTCGGATTCCAGACAAAGGTCTGCCCCCAGTTAATTCGCTGTCTGCCCAGTGTTATCTGGAATTTATTGTAATGAAGATCAAACCATAGCCGGTCGACAGTGGTATTAAGCAGAAAGGATTGTTTTTCCACGATATTCCATGACATATCAACTACACCATCATCCTTACCAATCATATCCGTATAGGGTTTGCCATATCTTACCAGGTCCCCGGTAAAGAGCCTGTTCCTTAATTCTGCAGCGAGAGTTATATTATCGGTGAAATATCCTTTAAAATTAAGCCTGTTATGCAAAAGGTTTTCATTAAGGAAAGGCCCGGAAAGAGAATCAAACATCGAACTTTGCATTGTAGTAATATAGCCGTTAAGCCCAATTATCTTTTCTTTCTCCTGGGAATTTCCTGAAAAACAAAAACATAAAATTATTAAGAATATGAAAATTGATTTTTTAAACACTCTGTCCGGGAATTTTGATATTCTATTCTAATTTAACATCTGAAACAACCTTTCCGTCTTCAAGAGTAATTACCCGATGTGCCATTTTTACTACTCTTGGATCGTGAGTTGAAAATATGAATGTTATCTTTTCCCCATGATTGAGCTTTTCCATTATCTCAAGAAGTGTTGTTGCAGCTTTTGAATCAAGGTTAGCAGTAGGTTCATCGGCCAGGACAAATTTTGGCCTTGATGCAAGAGCTCTTGCTACAGCTATCCGCTGTTGTTGCCCGCCCGACAGTTTTGCAGGTCGGCTGTTTATTCTGTCGCCCAGGCCTACGGCCCTCAATAATTCTAAAGTCCGTTCATCTCTTTCTGTCTTCGGCCATTTCTGAAGTGTCATTATAAACTCAACATTTTCTTTTGCCGTTAATACAGGTATCAGGTTATATGACTGGAATACAAATCCGATATTGTTCAGTCTGAAATCAATAAGCTGTGATGATTTAAGCTTCGACAGGTTGGTGCTGCCAATGATTATTTCCCCTGATGTTGGCATGTCAAGCCCGCCTATCATGTTCAACAGGGTGGTTTTGCCTGAACCTGATGGTCCGACGATTGCAGCAAATTCAGCCTCTTCAAAGTCCAGGGTTACATCATTTACTGCATGAACCTTTACCTCAGAGGAATTATATATCTTATTCACATTCTTTAATTCAAGTACCTTCATGGCTTGCCAGTTTAAATATTATTTTATTCTGTTCTAAGTGCTTCAACCGGATTTAATTTCAGAGCCTTGCGGGCTGGCCAGATCGAAGAAATTATCGCTGTAGCTATTACCATTATCGTTGTAAACACAAAAAAATCAGGGGTTACAACCGGATACACTCTTGCTGCAAATCCGACAGCTTCAAATCCTTCACCCCAACCGGCAAAATGGATCCCTGTTTTTCCCAGAATTTCCGTAATTGCCCATCCCAATAGTATACCTGTTATTGCGCCGACAACTGTCAGAAAAATGGTTTCAAGCATAATCATTATAAAGATCCTTCTGCGGTTCATACCTATCGCCATCAGCATACCCAGCTCTTTTGTCCTTTCAAGAATTGCCATCAGCATGGTATTGATAATACCGAATGCAAGTGCCAGCATTATTATTCCAATGAATATGAAATAATACATAATCATAAAATCATTCATCATTGCAGCATCCGGAGCCAGCTCTTTCCATGTCCTGACTGAATTATCACCGGAAATGCGGCTCAGTTTTTCTTTGACAATATCGGCATCATCAATATTTTTAAGTAAAATGGAAATCTCATGAGTGAGGATATCATTGCCTCCGTACAGATT
>JBGPAO010000133.1:0-8782 GCA_041480755.1 Bacteroidia bacterium | reverse complement strand
ATATTTTTTTAATTTCAACAGATGTCCGGACAAGCGGTCTGACGTCTGAGAGAATATGCTCAAGTACTTCACGCGCGGATTCGTTATGGGGGAACAATTCGTGCCAGATATTCAATTTTCCACCCGGGGCTTCTTCTTTTTCAAGTATGCAGACCCTATGGCCATAATTCTGCAAAATTTTGCCTGCTTTAAGGCCTGCTGGCCCTGCACCTACTATAATGCAATCGAAATCCATTATTTTCATAATCTAATAAGCTTTTAACAGTTCAGGTATTCTTGGTTTATCAAGCTGTTTGCCTGAATACCCTTTGTATTTATCAGCCGGATTAAATTTAATACCTATTTTATCCAAAAGAGGTTCAACTGCAGTCTGATGCATCTGCAAACCTAAATCCCATGGATCGTATCCAAGGCAGAGTCCGGCAACCTCCTCATAAGTCAGTGTAGGAATCCCATTGCCATCCAGTCCATAAGTCTCACCTTTCATATCACTAATAACGTATTGCCAGCGATCAAGGAAATAATTACATCCGGGGCAATTAGTTATTATGAAGTCAGGTTTGTATGGTTCCATTGATCTAAATTTCTTATATGTGCAAGAGAGTGAATATCCCCTAGAGGATTTCAATAAATATTGCCTGAATCCGAATCCACAGCACATCCTTCTTTCAGGATAATCAATTGTTTTTCCACCCAGGGATTCCACTAATCCTGATAGTACACGCGGATACTCTGCTCCCCCGATTCATTTATCAGGAAACATTTTGGCATAATGACAACCAATATGGTCAATTATCCGGAGAGGTTCTCCTGTTTCTCTGTTTATCAGTTTATAAGAAGCTTTGGCAGCAATCTCGTCCTTATGTTTATAAATAAGGTCACTTGCATGAACAAGATTTTCAGGAATTTTAAAAACTTTTCCGGTAGCTTTGAATAAATATTCACGGACCTGTTCCTCAATTTCAGGATGTTCTTCCCATATTTCGAGGATTTCGTTGTAAAGTCCGAAAGATGTGACGCAGGAGACGAGAAGATTTTTATAACCTGCCTGTGTCATTATTGCGAATTGCCTGGCAATCACAGTCATGGTTGTTTCTAGCTTAACCAGGTCGGTGTGATAGCCGATACCAGTACATGTGGTGTGCTCAGAATCCTGACGAAGATCTTTACCAAGATCTTCTGTAACTATCTTGATAAAAACATTTTCTGCTCCGGGAAAAAAATTTTGTCTTATACAACTTCTGACATAATAATAATGATTATCAGCTATTTCTTTTTGAAAATCTTTCCAGATTAATTGCTTTTTGTCAGTCCTGGTCATTATCAGCTGTGTTTGTATATAATTGAACAAAATAGTCATTCACTAAAGTAGAATCGAAATCAGTTTTTGTTTTTCTTGCCTCTCTGGCAGCATCATTTTCAATCTGGTTAAATCTTTGAAGTGTGCCGGTGATCCTGAATATTTCATTCAGTTCATGCAATGCTTCTTCCGGGATTTTGCGCAATGCACCTTTTCCCGGACGATTATATGAATTTCCAAACCGATTATAAACTTCGCTAATGTTCTTCTTTATCCAGTCCCAGATAGGGCCCAGCTCTGGAAACATTGTTGTATCTAATCCATCAGCATGTACACAATAACCTGTTGCAAGTATAGTGTCTCCGATCATTTTCTTCAGGACATACTGCTGGCGTCCCCTTGAGGAATGCATGTAGAGACCAGTATCAATGGATAAATTCCGTAGAGCCTGGATGATCATTCCAGGGGTATTGTCTCTGGGGCACCTTGTTTTACAAGACATACACTGGCCACAATACCATATTTTCTCTCCTTTAAGAAGATCTTCAAGAATATTTTCATCCTCAACCTGAAGAAGATCGGCTATTTCGCGTGGATCGTAATCCCAGAATGATGCCGCCGGGCAAATTGCAGTGCAGGTTCCGCAGTTAATGCAGGAGTGTAAACCATGAACGAATCTGACATCTTCTTTAAGGCGGTCGTGTAATTTCCCCATTCAAGAAATTTTCAGCTAAAGTAAGGATCACTTAAAGACAAAAAAAGCCGTTTAATACTTAAATTCAGGGAGTAAAAGGTGATACGTATTCAGGTAAGGAGTATATAGGTATTTATACTTAGTTGCGTTATAATTAATTGAATATTAGAGTATTATAGATACTGATTGTCATCCGGACCGGATTTGTTTTAACCTGTCAAAGATTAATTAGTTTATTTTCTACAGCAAACATAACAAGGCTGGCTGTATTATAAGTCTGGGTTTTAATCAGAATATTCGATCTGTGTTTTTCAACGGTTCGCTTACTGATATTCAATTCAGAGGCAATTTCAGTATTTGAGAAACCTTTGCATATAAGCTCCAGAATTTCCTGTTCTCTTCTGGATAGCTGGATTGGTGGTCCCGCTTCCATACGGACTTCCTTAATATTCTTGACCATATTATAAAGGATCTCCTGGCTGAAATAGGTACCTCCTTCATATACAGTCTTTATTGCTTTAATGACTTCTTCAATATCGGAGTTTTTTAATAAAAATCCTTTTGCGCCTGCCTCTATCATCTTCAGATAATACTGTTCTTCACCAAACATTGTCAGTGCAATTATCTTAATATCAGGATATTTGCCGCAGGTGCATTCTGTTGTTACGAATCCATCCATTACCGGCATTTCAATATCCATCAGCACCACATCCGGCAATTCTTTTTCTATTGCCTCACAGAATAGCTGACCATTTTCCGCTTCACCAGAAACAACAACATCTTTTTCTCCTTCAAGTAATAATGAAAGGCCGTTCCTGAACAGTTTATGATCATCGACCAGAAATACTTTTATTTTTGTCATCTTAAAATAGCTTTTATCTTGACAACGATTTCGGCTTCCATACCTTTGCCCGGTTCGCTCTGTATGGAAAATCTTCCGTTTATCGAATTGATCCTTGAATGGATATTATATAAGCCAGTTCCCGCTGTTTCATCCCTCTCAGTATATTCCTTATTAAATCCCTTTCCATCATCGCGGTAATGGACTACAAGCAATTCCGGAGTTTTTAAAATATTTAGGGCCACATTTTTCGCATTGGCGTACCGGATGGTATTATTAATCAGCTCACATATGCACCGGTATAAAATGACTTCAGCCTCACTAATGAACCTTTGTCCCTTCAGGTTAGAAATAAATTCCACTTTTATTTCACCGGTATAATTTATCTTGTTAATAAATGAATTAAGCATGGATTCCAAACCAAAATCGCTGAGGATATGAGGACTTATATTATCTGTAATTTCTTTCAGACTGTCGATTGCCTCATCAATCAATTCTGATGTGTTTTTTATTATTTTGCCGTTTCTTTCAGGATGTTCCCACCTTTGCAAAGCGGAGAGCGACATCTTGGCTGTGGATAATATAGGACCCAATCCGTCATGAAGGTCTTTTGCGAAGCGCCGGCGTTCCTTTTCTTCCGTCTGGATGATAGCGCTCAGGATCCTGGCATCTGATATCTTTCTTATTTTTTCAGCCTCAGCAAGAGACTGAAAAATCTTCCTGATGAAAATAATCCCGATAGTAACAAGTATAGAAGTTATAATTCCCGACCATATGCTCAGATTTGTAAAATCCCTTGAATATGTGGGGAAAATATAGGGGAGTATTTCAGTGAATCTACGTGCAGCCATCAGGATAAGAGCAGTTGAGATAAGAATCCATGAAATATTATATCTGGTGACTTTTGTCAGGCTGATTGCGAGATATGCAGCCACAAATTGTAAAATAAATGAAAGCACCAGTCCGTATAAAGTTATCATAGATTTAACTATTAATTAAATGAATATTTTTCGATTAAACTTACGCAAAATTTTATTCTCAGCAATCAGCAATCAATCAACACCCTAATCCCACACCCTTAGCCTAAACCTTAGGCCTGGCCTTTCCATTATCCTTCACAGACCAAAAATCATTTTCCTATTAATTCGAATTAACTACATTTGAGAATTATTTTTTCCTCTTAAATAATGAGCGTACTGGTTAACAAAAATTCACGCGTAGTTGTGCAGGGCTTTACAGGTAGTGAAGGGACTTTTCATTCTGCTCAGATGATTGATTATGGGACTAATATCACAGGTGGTATTACTCCCGGCAAAGGCGGGCAGATTCATCTTGGCAAACCGGTATTTAATACAGTCCATGATGCAGTAAAGAATACCGGCGCAGATGTATCAGTAATATTCGTCCCCTCGGCTGTTGCTGCTGATGCTATTATGGAAGCTGCTGATGCGGGGATTAAGGTCATTGTTACGATAACAGAAGGAATACCGATACAGGATATGATATTAGTGCGTTCATATCTGGGAGGTAAGGAATGCCGGATGATAGGTCCTAATTGTCCTGGAATAATAACTCCTGAAGAGTGCAAGGTCGGTATAATGCCTGGATTTATTCATAAAAAAGGATCTGTTGGAATTATCTCACGTTCCGGGACTCTTACATATGAGGCTGTTGACCAGGTGACAAAACAGGGTATGGGACAATCAACATGCATAGGGATAGGAGGGGATCCTGTCATTGGAACGACCACCCTGGATGCTGTCAAATTACTTATGGCAGATTATGAAACGGAAGGTATTATCGTTATAGGGGAAATAGGAGGTAGCATGGAATCAGAAGCTGCCAGCTGGATAAAAGAAAATGGTACTAAACCGGTCGTTGGTTTTATCGCGGGGCAGACAGCTCCTAAAGGACGCAGAATGGGACATGCAGGGGCAATAATCGGAGGGAAGGATGATACTGCATCTGCAAAGATGAATTTTATGAGGGAATGCGGTATTCATGTCGTTGAATCCCCTGCAAATATAGGCAAGACAATGAAGGAAGTTTTGCATAAATGACTAATCTTGTCAACCTCCGACTGTCAGTCAGAGGCTACATAACTAAAAACCACTACGATGAAAAACTCTAATAATTTCTTGTTCACTTTCACATTTTTTACACTCGCGATTATGTCGTTTTCTTCCTGCACTAAGCATATTCCGCCGCCTCCGGAAACGAGGCGCGATGACGTGGTGGAAACCATCCATGGAACACAGATCGCTGATCCATATCGCTGGCTTGAAGATCAGAAAAGTCCTGAAACGCGTGCCTGGATTGATAAGGAGAACGAGTATACAAAAAGTTTTCTTGATAAAGTTGATGCAAAAGAAGATATCAGGGCAAGGTATACCGAGTTATTAAGGGTAGACGATGTCAGTCTGCCGGGCCAGGCCGGTGAAAAGTTCTTCTTTCAAAAACGAAATACCGACCAGGATCTATGGGTCATTTGCATGAGAAAAGGACTTAATGGTGACGACCAAGTCCTGGTTGATCCTCATGGTATGAGCCCTGATCATACAACCAGCGTAGGTATTTTAAGCTATACAGATAATGGTGAATTGCTTGCTTATTATGTAAGGAAAGGCGGCGAAGATGAGACAGCGGTAAAGATCATTGATACAGAAAGCAAAGCTGAGCTTCCTGATTCAATGCCAAGGGGCAGGTATGAAATATCTATTTCCCCGGATCTTAAAGGTTATTATTATACCAAATTCACTGAAAAAGGACCACGCGTCTATTTTCATAGTATGGGAACAAACCTAGAATCTGATAAACTAATATTTGGCGAAGGTTACGATCCTGTCAAGGATATCTCTATAGACCTTACAGAAAGAGGCAAATATCTGATAGTTAATGTGTTTTATGGTGCCTCTGGTGATAAAACTGATATTTTCATCTGGGAAACAGGAACTAAAAAACCATTTATTCCAGTGGTTGAAGGAATTGATGCCGGTTTCTTTGCTTATGAATATAATGATGAGCTTTTTATTATTACAAACTGGAAGGCTCCAAAGTACAGGATTATGCATGTACCGGTTAAAAATGTCAGCAATGGTCCGGGAAAATGGGCAGAATTGATACCGGAAGGAGAGGGGATCATCGAGGGATCTTCCACTATTACAAATGGTAAATTGCTGGTAATTACCCTGGAAAATGTTAACTCAAAAGCGCGTGTGTATGATATCAAGGGTGCTTTTCAGCAGGATCTTGAGCTTCCGTCCCTGGGCACTATTACCGGTGTAAGCGGAAGGCAAAACAGTAACCTCCTTTTCTATTCATTTACCTCTTTCCATATCCCAACTACTTCTTATTTACGTAATATGAAAACGGGTGATCAGAAAGTCTGGTCAGAACTGGAAGTGCCTGTTAATCAGGACGAAATTGAAGTAAAGCAGGTCTGGTATACTTCAAAAGATGGAACAAAAATACCGATGTTCCTTGTCCATAAAAAAGGTCTTGAATTAAACGGGAACAATCCTACTTATATCACAGCATATGGCGGATTCAATATCAGCCTTACTGCAGACTTTTCAGAAACAGCTGTGATTATAGCTGAAAATGGAGGTGTATATGCTGTTCCGAACCTGAGAGGAGGGGGAGAATTTGGAGAAGAATGGCATAAGGCAGGGATGCTGGAAAAGAAACAGAATGTTTTTGATGACTTCTATGCCGCTGCTGAATGGCTGATTGAAAATAAATATACAAATCCGGATAAAATTGCCATTCGCGGAGGCAGTAACGGGGGACTGCTTGTGGGCGCTGCATTGACTCAGAGGCCTGAATTATATAAAGCAGTAGTATGCACCTATCCGCTTCTTGACATGGTGAGATATCAGCAGTTTCTGGTGGCAAGGTGGTGGGTTCCTGAATACGGATCGTCTGAAGATCCTGAACAATTCAAGTACATACTTAAATACTCTCCATATCAGAATGTGATAAAAGGGAATAAATACCCTGCTACACTTTTCATATCAGGCGATAGCGATACGCGTGTTGATCCTTTACACGCAAGGAAAATGACCGCCCTTATGCAATATGCAAGCGATGGCAGTACACCGATGTTGTTATATTATGATACAAAGGCCGGACATTCAGGTGGAGGTTCACTGACCAAAACCATTGATGATGCAACAATTGCCCTTAGCTTTGTGGTATGGCAGCTGGATATGAAAATAAAGAAATTCTAAAAGCGCTGCAGGAATAATCCCAATGCCACGCCTATATAATTCCCCAGGGCATAACCAAGTATTCCTCCTGTAATGCCAGTGATTATAACATCCTTGTTCTTTAATGATTTAGCAACAATAGGAACAAAAGGAGGAGAAAAAATAAAAGCTGTTGCAACTATAAGGAAGTTGTCAGAATCGATTCTGAATATTTTTGCCAGCAGGAGATGTAAAAACAGTGATCCGAAATATACCCATGTGATAAAAAGTATCAGGTTTAGCATTCCAATGGTGAACATTGTTCTTAAGTCCGACATTGAAGCAATTGTGAGAGAGAAAACCAGGATGAAGTACATTCCCAGCTGAAACGTTTTTTCAATCCTGTTGATTTTTTTTATAAATGATGCCAGAATTCCAAATGTGGTTATTGTAAGAATTATTACCGCCATATCGGGCAGCTTAGGAAATGGTTTTTTCATTAATATGCTAACACCAAGTGAAATGCCAACAATTAATATGGAAATAACCAGTGCAAGAAGCAGAGCCAATAATCTATTTTTTTGAAGCATTCCTGTAAAATCTTCCATATCTTCAGTTTCCGGGACTACCCGATCAGTATCCGTTTCGATCTGATCATTTGCAGGTGAAGGAAGAATGAAGCGAAATATCTTTGGGGCGATGGTGATAAAGAACAGGATCAGAAAGGCACCAACTATCATATCATAAGTGCTGGCAATAACAAACAGGTTTGTATCCACTTCTAATGCCATGCCCAGGGCAACAAAATTAGGTGTTCCACCGCTATACATACCAACGAACATTCCGGACAGTCTCCATGCATCTGGAATTAAATTCTTGAAAATAAAAAATCCTACTGTAACCATAATCGGACCTGATATAATTGCAAGAAGGACCGAAATAAATCCTTTACTGGCATGACGAAACCAACGTTTAATATTTAATGAGAACAGCATAAGAGGTAGTGCCAGTACTACCAGGTTTTTCAAATTGTCCTGTATTGTACCAATTTGATTTACAAAATAATCACCTTCTTCAGCTTTACCCTGGCTGATCATCATTTCAATCTCTGCTTTTGGCAAAGCAGGATCTCCTTTAAGTGCACTCCTGTAACTGTCACTTCCTCTTGGCAAGATACCAACCGAACCGATCAATAATCCGAATCCGTAAGCAAGGACAATACTTCCGATTTTTTTTAAAATCGACCATTTTTTACACATCAGGATAATAACAAGAGGAAAAGTCAGGTAGAAAATAATTAGAAGTATTAGTCTGACCATGTAATATATGAATAAGATATCAGAAAGATAATACA
Source organism: Bacteroidia bacterium (assembly GCA_041480755.1). GTDB lineage: Bacteria > Bacteroidota > Bacteroidia > Bacteroidales > SM23-62 > LJUQ01. Next base: position 406 of record JBGPAO010000133.1, on the reverse strand, counting down.
AAAAAGTTATAAATATTTCATTATTTTGACATTTCCAGTTAATTAATAACATAGCAATAAAACATCTATGAAACTACTCGAAGGATTAACAGCTTTAATCACAGGTGCCAATCGTGGCATCGGACGGGCTATTGCTCTGACATTTGCAAAGGAAGGGGCAAATATTGCGTTTACAGACCTTGCATATGATGATAATTCAAAATCTCTTGAAGAGGAATGTGAAAAACTGGGTGTGAAAGCCAGAATGTATACTTCAGATGCCTCTAAATCTGAACAGGTTGAGCAAGCAGTAAAAAAAATTCTGGAAGATTTCGGTACTATTAATATTCTTGTAAACAATGCCGGAATAACAAGAGATACGCTCCTTATGAGGATGACTCAGGAACAGTGGGATTCTGTCATTACT
>JBGPAO010000132.1:0-8869 GCA_041480755.1 Bacteroidia bacterium | reverse complement strand
CATATACCAAAGGTGATACCACATACAAGGCCTGGCTTGCTGCCATTAAATCAGGCGAGGGATTTATAACAAACGGCCCGATATTGACCTTCCAGGTGGATGGTCATAACCCGGGTGAAGTGATAAGTTTCCCAGGAACACAAAAACTACATGCCATAGTAACTGCCCGAAGCATTTTACCTTTCGCTACCCTGGAAATCATAGCAAATGGATGGGTTGTCGGGCATAAGACGATTTTTGCTGCCGATAATCCACCTGTAGATGGCGTGTATATTATGACTGTTGAAACTGACCTGACTATTAATGAAAGCACCTGGATTGCTGCGAGGGTTGCAGATGACCCCGACAATAAACAACGCATCCTTCCCCGGGGCCTGTCTGTTTTTGCCCATACAAATCCGGTATATTTTCTCCAGAAAGGCAAGCCTGTTAAAGAGGAAGCATCAATCCTTTATCTGCAAAAATATGTGAAGGGAACCATGCATTGGTTGCAAACCAGCCCGGACTTTTACCGCCCTGAAGACAGGTCGGAGGCATTAAAATTGGCTGCGGAAGCTCTCCTGATCTACCAGTCACTATGAATATAAATCCCTGAATGTTACTTTTAATTTATACTTCATTTCTTTATTAGTTTTAAAAAAAGTAAAACTATTTTCAATGCGCATTACAATACCCATGTTATTAATCCTCCAGTAGTTTAATAATAGTTTTAGAAAAATTAAGACCAGATGTATTAAGGAACTCAAACAGTGAGTACCGGTCAACTCCGCTGTGGATGGTATGTGGAGAGGTTACACTCAATCCGGCAACCAGTGTTGCCAGTTGTTGTGCTTCGTTAAGGGTAAGTCCCAGGGAAATACCACAAAGGATTCCGGCGAAAAACGCATCCCCTGCCCCGGCGGTGCTTAGTGATTTTGTTACAATTGCAGGAAACCGGTTCATCTGGCGGGAGTCCCAGCACCAGCTTCCCAGTTTGCCGTCTGTAATGGAGACCATTATATTTTCATTGCTCATCCGTAGTTTTTGAACCGCTGATTTAACTATTGATGCAGTATCTGCTTTGTCAACGAAACTGCCGGCAACAGTCGATGCTTCATGCATGTTGATCGCAATAAGATCGATGTTTGCAATAATTCCGGCCTTCAGGGCATGGTTTATCTCTTCAGTAGTAAAGGAAGCGGAGCAAAATGATCCATGTTGCCTTCCTGATTCCAGTATCTTTTGCCTGGCCTTAAGAGGTACTTCAGGGGCAGCCATAATAATCCCCCTGACTCCCAAATTTTTAATATCAGCAGCGGCTTTTTCAATAAAGCCTTCATCTACTTGTGCGCTGGCTGAATCGTCAGTTGTCAGGTTGCCCCCACTGCCATCAGGGTAAGTGTAGCAGAATGAAAAAAGTGTTGACACCTTTGGCACTATTTCAATTCTATTCATGACAAAACCCGTTTGGACCATTTCCCTGAAAAGAATTTGTCCGATATCATCATCGCCTATTTTGCCAACGGGTATAACGGAAAAAGAGGGGCCTAATAATACCTTGACATAATGTAATATGATATGTTGTTTGCAGTAATCCCTGATGTCGAGAAAATGACCACTTCTGCTTTCCTCCCTACCCAGCGTATTATCACCGTTAAGTACAAAAAATTTTCCGGATCCGATACCCCCGGTCCCAATGATCCCGGTATAACGCAGGAGGTCCGGATTAAAGTTTAATCCCCTGGTTTTCATCATTGAAATTGGTTAAAGAGTTCCCAATCAGGATTTTCGCTAATGGGATGTTTGGCGGTCTCAATGGTGGCGGTAAGAATCGCATCAGGATGCTCCTGGCACAATGTGATGGGATATTCCGGTGTTAACGGACCAAATAATGCAACCCTGAGCGCTGTTTGTTTCCATGCTCCGGTATCGCTGAACATTCTTACTTTCTTGGCAGAAAGACATTCCTTCATTCCCAGGGTAACTGACATGGGAGGTACAAACTGGTAGGCCGATCCAAATGTACGTTGCGCCAGGGCAATTATTGTGTCCATGTTGTTTTCCTGGATTCTTACAGTTGATTTCCTTATATCATCCAGCGTTACATGATTGTATGGATGGCGTCTTGCCTGGTTGTAAGCTATATGCCCGTCCTGGCCCCACCCGCCTATGGTAATATCAACGGGTGCCTGTTCAATGTTCTCCCTGACCTCCGGTATATTATTTCCATTCAGCCAGTTCCTGTTGCCTGCAGGAACTGCCAGATTCGGTAAAATGGGATCATAAAAGTGTTTTTCCATAAAACCCCTGAAACTGTAAGGATGTTTTCTGGGTAACTCCCGGCCCTGCCAGTCAAGGCATTCATCCATATGAAATACCACAAGGTTTTTAAGACTGATCTGTTCCCTGTTGACCAGGTCGGTGAAAGGCTTATACCAGCAGGCCGGACCACAGGGAATGATTGCACGGGTGGAATTCCCTGCAGTATTATTATTTTTGATTTCATCCGCAAGTTCCCGTGCCATAAGGATCCCCATTTCTTCAGAATCCTTTATAAGACGGAATGGAACTTTCAGCGCCGGGTTCTTCTCCAGCTGATCGTAAGGAATTTTACACCAAGTGTATAATTCAGATGCTTTTATTAAATCACTCATAAATAATGATAATTTATAATAGATTAAAAAAATACACTAAGTTCCTGACCTATCACAATTGTATCAAAATCCTATTGTAAAGATATATTGTAATATTTACGTTTTCAAACTGACCGGGGTGAACGAACATAATGATCAAGCAGACTTATAATGGCAGTCGATGGTTCCACGATCTTTGCCCCCAGCCGGTGAAACCTGTCGAAATTATTCCTCTGGTTTAAGCGAACAACCATTTCAATGGTTCCGAAGTTTTCATATGCAATCTCACAAATCCTGAAATTTTCATCGTCAGAAAGCATGGCAACAATACTTTCGGCCTTATCAGCCCCAACCTGTTTCAATGTATCACGACTGATTTCACTTATTTTTTCTGTTTCAATATCTGATGACGCTAATTCATCCTGAGAGTTGCCAACTGAAACCAAACGGACTTTCCAGCCATTATTCTTCAATTGCCGTGCAAGAGCTACCGACTGGTTTTCAATCCCGAATAAAACTGAAAATCCCTGGTTTGCAGAAAAAGCACTGCCTGGCCTGACATGAGATTCCCCGACATATATAAGGGCCCATTTTAATAAAGGCGGACCTATCAGCTGGTTCAGTATGATAACTGCCATTATGATTGAAGCGAGTTCAGTTCCCCAGCTTTGAAACTCAGCAGCAATAACAGCTGTGAGTCCAATACTGACTCCTGCTGGTGAAACATAACCTGCCCAAGCAATCTTGTAACCATGGGCAACCGTATCCGAAGGAACATCTTCGATATCTGGTTCGCAGCCACCGCCACAATCAGAAAAGCAGCCAGGTATATTACTATCTGCCGTACATCCGTCATCGATAACATCAATGATACGTTGGTAAATTACATATTTCGCTTCTAAGCACAAAATAACGTTTTGAAGAAAGAGTTTTGCCGGCAAATTACCACCTTTCGCCGAATTTATTTTGTCTGTGGATTCAGGTATGAATATTTTTGAAAATATATTTTAAATACAGTATCAGGGCCAAATATTTTTCAAAAAACTTGCAAAACCCAAATAGTTTTCTCATTTTTGCCAACTTATTTAAAAAAAAGATTCGGAAACATGGAAATCCGGGAACGGATCATATCGGAAGCATTCACCCTGTTTATTAAATACGGAATACGCAGTGTAACGATGGACCAGGTTGCATGCGAACTTGGAATTTCTAAAAGGACCCTTTACGAAAATTTTGAGGATAAAAATACATTGCTCATTGATGGGATAGATCATTTCAGAAAAATCCAGCATAACGAAGCTATAGAAATCCTGAAGAATTGCGAAAACGTGATCGAGAGTCTTTATTTTATCGGCAAGCATGGCGAAGTATTCCGTAAAAAAGTCAATCCCCTGTTTTTTGAAGATATCAGGAAGTTTTACCCGGAAATTCATTCCAGTATATCTGATAAAAATCTCGAAAGAGAGTCTTCAGTTATGCAGACCATGTTCCGGAAAGGTATATCTGAAGGAGTTTTCAAAAAGGAATTGAATTCCGATATAGTAGCTGCCTTCTGGCTCCAAGTTATGAAAATCTTCCTGAACGAAGAGATGTTTCCAAGGGAACGTTACAGCCAGAAAGAACTTCTAATGAACCTGATTATTCCTTATTTAAAAGGAATCGCTACAGAAAAAGGCCAGAAACTTATTGAAAAATATTTTGAGAAAGAATTAAATTATTAATGCCATTATGAAAAGAATATTTTTATTGATTGTATCGCTTATCGCAATTACCGGACTTAACCGGATCCTGTCGCAGACAGACCTGGCGTTGACCCTCGACGAAGCCCGCCAGTATGCCGTTGAATATAATAAGGTCCTTAAAAACGCCTCATTGTCCGTGGATGCAGCCGATAAAATGTATTGGGCAGCACTTTCCGCTGGCTTACCGCGTGTGGATGCAACAATGGATTATACAAACTTTATGGGTGCTGAAATAAGCTTCAAATTCGGAGAAGGTGTGCCCATGACCATTCCCTTCAAACCCACAAGTAATTTTTCCCTGACCATTGCCCAGCTCATTTTTAACGGCAGCTACTGGATAGGTCTTCAGAGCGCTAATATTATGCGCGACATGTCTGAAACCAGCCTGGAGAAAACCGAACTGGAGATCAGGGAACAGGTGGCCACTGCATACTATTCTATTCTCGTAGCTGAAAAATCAGTTGATATCATTACGAAAAACCTTGAAAACATTAGGGATGTTTACAATAAGACCAGGACTATGTATGAAGTCGGAATAGCTGAGATTACAGATGTTGACCAGCTGGCAATACAGGTTTCCCTTCTTGAAAATGCTGCTAAATCATTAAACAGACAGGCGGAGATGGCTTACAACTTCCTTCGTATACAGCTGGGAGTGACAGCGGAAACTAAAATAACACTGACTGAATCGCTGGAAGATATAATGGCACAATTTGATCACATCACAACCCTGGCAACACCACTTGAATTGGAAAATAATATTGACTACCAGTTAATGAACTCACAGCAGCTCCTTTCGAAAAAACAGATCGACATGGAAGTGATGAGCTGGATTCCTTCCATTAGCGGATTCTATAGTAATACTCAAAAGATACTCCGTCCGGATTTCGATATGACTCCTCCAAATATGATAGGCCTCCAGATGAGTGTTCCGATCTTTGCAAGTGGCATGAGAAAAGCCAAATGGGACCAGTCCAAAATAAATTATGAAACGACTTTAAACAATAAGGCCTTGCTGACCGACCAGCTTTTGATCCAGGAGAAACAACTCAGGTACAATCTTTCAACTGCGATTGAACAGTATGATTCCCAGAAAGAAAATGTTGAGGTTTCAAAAAGAGTTTATGATAATCTGAACATGAAGTACCAGCAGGGACTGGTTTCCAGCCTTGACCTTACAACTGCAAACTCAAATTACCTGCAGTCAGAGACCAACTATATAACAGCAACCATGCAACTACTCCAGGCCGACCTGGCATTAAATAAACTTTTAAATACTCTTTGAAAAATATACTTAAACTTTTAGAAATTATTAAGATGAAAAAAATTGTATCATTATTCGCTCTTCTTCTGATTATTATTTCCGGTTGTCAGACGAAAAATAAAGTGCAAACAGAATCTGATCCTGCTAATCCGGCAGCAACTGATTCAACAATCACAAAGGTTGAAAATGTCAGAGTACTACTTGTGGAAAAACAAAAGATTGCAAGGACCATTGAATATTCGTCAAGCATAGTTGCATTTGAGGAAGTTCATCTTGCTTCTGCTTCCCCCGGTAAAATTGAGCGCATCACTGTTGAAATTGGTGACCGTGTTTCAAAAGGACAGGTACTTGTTAAGATGGATCCGACGCAATTACAACAAGCCCTGGTCAACCTTAAAAATACAGAAACGGATTTCCTGAGGCTGGATACTCTGAATAAGGTCGGAGGTATTTCAAAACAGCAGTACGATCAGATGAAAGCACGGTACGTTATTGCGAAATCAAGTTATGAGTTCCTGCAGAGAAATACGATCCTGAAAGCCCCATTCAACGGCGTAATTTCAGGGAAGTACTTTGAAAATGGCGAATTATATTCTGGAGCACCCAACACTATGGCCGGGAAAGCCGCTATTGTATCCATCGTTCAGATTGATCCGGTAAAAGCAATGGTAAATATTTCAGAAGCTTATTATCCGCTGGTTAAAACAGGGATGGATGCAAGAGTCATCAGTGATCTGTATCCGGACAAAGCTATTTCGGGAAAGGTAATGAGGGTATATCCAACCCTTGATCCGGCATCCCGGACATTTACCATTGAGGTTAAAATTGAAAATCGTCAGGAACTTCTCAGGCCAGGTATGTTCTGCAGGGTTTCCCTGGACCTGGGAGAAGTTAATGCACTGGTAGTTCCTGCAGTGGCTGTGCTGAAAATGCAGGGGTCAAATGAAAGATATGTTTTTCTTGAAGAAAACGGAACAGCACATCGGGTAACAGTATTAATAGGAAAACGCTTTGATGATAAACTCGAGGTGATATCCGAACAAATTAAAGAAGGAAGTAACCTGATAGTCAGTGGACAGGCAAGGCTGGTCGAGGGAGATCAGGTTAAGGTTGTAACCGAATAAATCTACTAAAATGAGCATTTACAAGACTGCAGTCAATAATCCCGTTACAACACTGATGGTTTTCGTAGCAGTGATTGTTATCGGGATTTATAGTTTGTTTCAGCTGCCGGTTGATTTTTATCCGGAAATTGAAGCACCTTATGTTTCTGTCATGACCACTTATGTTGGTGCAAATGCATCTGATATTGAAACCAATGTCACCCGGAACCTTGAGGATGCATTCAACACGATTGATGGCCTGAAAGAAATAACCTCCACATCATATGACAATCTCTCCGTCATTTTCATCGAATTAGAATGGGGGACCAACCTGGATGAAGCTGTAAATGACGTGCGATCGGCAATTGATATGTACTATGATGTCCTGCCTGATGGTTGCGACCGGCCAAGTGTTTTCAAGTTCAATACCAGCATGATGCCCATAATGTTTTATGCAATAACGGCAGATGAAAGTTTTTCGGGACTTGAAAAGATGATTGATGAAAAAATCATTAATCCCCTTAACAGGATTGAAGGTGTCGGATCAATAAGCATGTCAGGAGCTCCCCAGAGGGTAATATATGTGGACATTGATCCAAAACTACTGGATGCGTATAATCTCACTGTTGAACAGATCGGAGGTATAATAGCTGCAGAAAATCTTAACATGCCTTCCGGCAAAGTTAAAATGGGAGAAATTGATTACCAGTTGAGGATCCAGGGAGAATTTAAGGAGAGTTACCAGCTGCAAAATATCGTAGTGGGCAACTATGGCGGAAAACCTGTTTTTCTAAGTGATCTTGCCGCAGTTCGCGATACCATTAAAGATCTTTCTATTGAAGAAAGAATCAACGGAAAGCAGGGATTGCGGTTCTTTATTATGAAGCAATCCGGAGCCAATACTGTAAAAATTGCCAGGCAGGTAAAGAGTCAACTGGCAGAACTCGTTAAAACACTTCCTCCTGATGTAAAGATTGAACCGATTTTTGATACTTCCGAATATATAAGGAATTCAATAAGAAATCTAAGCGAGGCTATCCTTTTTGGACTAATCTTTGTGGTTTTTGTTGTTTTGTTTTTCCTGGGCAGGTGGAGGGCTACATTTATAATTAACCTGGCTATTCCCATTTCACTGATAACCTCGTTTATATATCTGTATTTTACAGGAAATTCAATAAATATCATATCCCTGGCATCCCTTTCAATTGCAATCGGTATGGTGGTGGATGATGCAATAGTTATTCTTGAAAATATTTCAAGACATATCGACAGGGGCAGCACTCCCAGGGAAGCGGCCATCTATGCCACAAATGAAGTATGGCTGGCAGTAATTGCATCTACACTTGTCGTAGTTACTGTTTTCCTCCCCCTGACTATGGTCAGTGGCTTAACCGGAGTCATGTTCAAACAACTGGGCTGGATTGTTACTATAACCATTGTTACCTCTCTGGTTATATCAATTACCCTTACCCCTATGCTGAGCTCCAGGTTGTTAAAACTAACAACAGTATCAAAAGACAGGAAAAGAAATGTGTATGATTTTTCAGTAGGTGTATTCCTGAAATGGCTTGATAAATTTTATGAGAAGACATTACGCTGGGCATTGCGTCATAAAGGATTAGTGATAACAGCAAGCCTGGTCTTTTTCGCCTTATCTTTCTTCCTGATGAAGTTTGTCGGGACCGATTTCATGCCCCAGTCTGACCAGGGCGAGGTAAATGCTTCCATTGAATTGCAAACCGGATTACGTGTGGAGGAAACCATGAAAGTCACCGCTAAACTGGAAAAAATGATCAGTGAAAGATATCCTGAAGTAGAGCTGATTTCCTCATCAACCGGAGCAGATGATGCGGGTGGATTTACTTCAATGTTTACGCAGAGCGGATCCAATATTATTAACCTCCAGATGAGTCTGGTCCCGATCGCTGAGAGAGAAAGAACCGTGTGGGAGATTACCGATGATCTGAGAAATCAGCTGGATAAGTTTCCTGAAATCATAGATTATAATTTTAACTCCGGCGCTATGTTTATGGGAGGAAATACTGTGGATGTTGAGATTTACGGGTATGATTTTGACCGAACCAGCACGCTTGCCCAGGAAATCGAGAAAGCTGTCAGTTCAATACCTGGAGCCACGGATGTGCAGAT
>JBGPAO010000131.1:0-8942 GCA_041480755.1 Bacteroidia bacterium | reverse complement strand
CATCCGGATAAAATTGCTGATCAGATATCAGATGCCCTCCTGGATGAATTTTTAAGGCGTGACAATAATTCCAAGGTAGCAATTGAAACACTTGTAACAACGGGGTTGGTGGTCCTGAGCGGAGAAGTTCATACCAATACCTATGTAGATGTTCAGCAGGTTACCAGGGATGTTATCCGTAAGATTGGTTATACCAGGGCTGATTATATGTTCGATGCTGATTCCTGCGGAATTATTTCGACAATTCATGAACAATCCCCGGATATCAGGCAGGGTGTGGAAAAATTTGATGAGCTGGAGCAGGGTGCCGGCGACCAGGGAATGATGTTCGGTTATGCATGCGAAGAAACTGATGATTATATGCCTCTGGCTTCAGACCTTTCCCACCTGCTTCTTCAGGAACTTTCTCTTATCAGGAAAGAAGGCAGGGAAATGACTTATCTCAGGCCTGACTCCAAATCACAGGTAACTATAGAATATAATAATAATCATAAACCTGAAAGAATTCATACCATAGTTGTTTCTACCCAGCATGATCCTTTTGATAAGGATGATTTCAATATGCTGAAAAGAATCAAAGAAGATGTCATGGAAATCCTGATACCAAGGGTAAAAAAGAGATTATCAGCGAAAGTCAGGAAAATTTTCAATGATGATTTCATTCTACATGTAAATCCAACCGGGAAATTTGTCATAGGCGGTCCGCATGGAGATACTGGCTTAACCGGAAGAAAAATTATTGTTGATACTTATGGTGGAAAAGGTGCTCACGGAGGAGGGGCATTCTCAGGTAAAGATCCTTCAAAAGTTGACAGATCCGGTGCATATGCCATGAGGCACGTTGCGAAAAATATGGTTGCTGCCGGTATCGCCCACGAAATACTTGTCCAGGTTGCATATGCAATCGGAGTTGCAAAACCGATCGGGCTCTTTGTAAATACTTATGGTACTTCAAATGTTGCAATAAATGACAGTGAAATAGCCCAAAAAATACTTAAGGTATTTGATCTGAGACCGGGCGCAATCATTAAGAGGTTTGGGCTTAAAAATCCAATATACCTGCCAACTGCAGCATATGGACATATGGGAAGGGATTATTATAAAGACTTTGTTGAGATTATAAACAACAGCAATTGCTCCCTTGAAGAAAGGATACAAAAAGAAGTAGAGTTTTTTGCATGGGAAAAAACAGATTATGTAGATGTGCTCAGAAGTGAATTCGGGCTATCACGGTAATAATCTTTCAGGACTTCTTATTCATTGTTATCCGATAAATCAGAAAATCTTTTGATGACATGCCAGAAAAGAATTGGTACGCCCTGTATACCAAACCCCGCTGGGAAAAAAAAGTCTCTCAACTTCTGGATGAAAGAAGAATTGAGAATTATTTGCCTCTTCAGAAAGTTTTGAAACAATGGTCCGACCGGAAAAAATGGGTGCAGGAACCTTTATTCAGGTCCTATATTTTTGTTCACATCCTGCCTGATGAGTATTTGCCGACACTCCAGACATCAGGAGTTGTCAGGTTTGTAACTTTCGAACGCAAAGCTGTCACGATCCCTCCGGTCCAGATCGAGGCTATTAAAACATATGTTCAGACAGGTGAGGAACTGTCAGAGGAAACACCTGATGTCAGGACAGGCGATCGTGTTGTTGTGATCCGGGGTACTCTTAAAGGACTTGAAGGAAAGCTCATCCAGATTTCAAAAAAGAAAAGGTTAAGAATAATGATAGAAGGTATTCAGCAGTCACTTCATATCAAAGTACCACTGTCTTACATAAGGGTACTTACCCCTTCAGAAAAGTAAATCCAGGTAAACCTGGATATTCGACTTTATGGACTACAAATCCTTCAGGAATAATTTTGAAGTGTGACGGATTGAATCCTTAACAGGTACAAATTCCATTCCTGTTGCATTCCGGATTTTATCGTTTGAAAAACGGATCCTGCTTTTTGATGCTGTGAGTACGTCCCTGGTTATTTTTCTCCTGCCCGGAACAAATAAACTCATTGTCCAGTCGAGACAGCAGGCAGTCTTGATCATTAGTGGAGTTGCGCGTATGTCAGGAGGTTTCTTACCCAATGAATCTGCAATCATTGACAGAATTTCCTTATATGAATAATTTCCTTCAGAGATTATATATCTCTCTCCCGAGAATTCTCTGTTCATCAGGAAGATCATAGCTTTTACAACATCTCTTACATCCACGTACCCGGTTATACCCTCAATATAAAACCTCAGCCCTTTATAAACTTCATGAAATAAACGAACACTGCTTCGCTGCCAGTCCCCGGGACCAATTATAATTGAAGGGTTCACGATTACGGCATTTAAACCTTCATTAATTCCTCTCCAAACCTCCATTTCTGCACGGTATTTACTTATTGAATATATTGACTCCTTTCCCTTCCTGGTCCAGAATATTTCCTCTGTCAGCATTTCACCATTCTCACCCTTACCAATTGCAGCAGTAGAACTTACAAAACATAGTTTTTCGATTCCATTTTCGAGGCAGGCATTTACGATATTCTCTGTACCATTTACATTAATCTTCAGAATATCTTCCTTATCAGCCGGATCAAAGGAAACCAAACCGGCTGTATGATAAACTTTTTTAATACCTTTCAAAGCCGCAAAAACCTCCACTGGATTTGTAATATCCCCATTAAACCATTCAATCTGTGATAATGCCTCATCGGGATAATCAGTATAATATCCGAAAATTTTTCTGACGATTTCCGGTCTTGATGATACCCTCTTTAATGCCCTGATTTTTTCTCCATTCCTGGTCAGTTCATATAATAAATGAGATCCCAAAAGTCCTGTTCCACCTGTAACCAGAATCATATGGTTGAATTTGTTAGATGTGAAAGCGAAATTAATCTTTTTATTCTGTTATTTTTTTCAAAATAAAAATGAAATAAGTGACCGATATTATTATGAATTCTGGATTAAAGGTTAAGAAACCTTTTAAAAATATAATTATGAAAAATGAAAAAATAATGGATTTCCCCTTTAGCCGGATAATCAGTAACAGGTCGCCGCTTAATGAAATTACCACTGACACTGATTATGAAAAATTCTGTAAGGTGCGTGATGAAATGAATGAATTTCTTAAAAATTTAAATCATTCCGGGCTTTCCGAAGCCATTCCTGATCAGATACATTATCTTTATGTTGCTCTTATCCATATTGATAATGTTGAAAAGGAGATTATGAAATGTTGCTTTTCGGAGGAAATACTTTCGCAGAATAAAATAATGGATGATATAAATAGTCTTAAAATGATGGTAATGGATTGGATCCGGGATTTATCTGATTGTATGGTAGAATAACCAGGAATTTTTATCGAGGTATTAATTGTCTTTTATACTAAACTTCATAATTTCGTGATACCAATCTAAAATCAAAAACCTGAAATTATGTTTTCCGGAATTGTTGAAGAAACCGCAATAATTACAAAACTTGAAAAAGAGCAGGAGAATCTTCATATCACACTGACTTGTTCATTTATAAATGAATTGACCATTGACCAGAGTATATCTCATGATGGTGTTTGCCTTACCCTTGTAAGAAAGACAGAAAAGGATTACACTGTTACGGCAATATTGGAAACCTTACAGAAAACAAACCTTCGTTACTGGAAAGTCGGAACCAAAGTGAACCTCGAACGTAGCGTTAAAGCTGACGGGCGTCTTGACGGGCATATGGTACAGGGACACGTTGATCTTACTGCCACATGCACCGATATCAGAGAAGCTGAAGGAAGCTGGTATTATACTTTTGCTTATGAACCGAGGTCCGAAGAACACATGACTGTTGAAAAAGGATCGGTTTCCGTAAATGGTGTCTCCCTGACTGTGGTCAATTCTCTTGAAAAGTCATTCCAGGTTGCTATTATACCATATACTTATCAGGTCACCAATTTTCATAATATAAAAAAAGGAAGCGTTGTAAATATTGAATTTGATATTATAGGGAAATATATCGCCCGAATATTGAAAAAGCAACTTGGTAAGTAGGAATAATCCAGGAATTTATATCACTTCTTTAACTTCTGTTTTGGCAGACTCCATTTTAAAAATTTCTTTATCTTTGCACGATTTTAAAAAGACGCATGAGCACTAAATTCCCGGAATATAAGAGCCTGGACCTTTCACAGATAAACAGGGAAATACTTGAGGAATGGAAAAGGAATGATGCTTTCAAAAAAAGCCTGAAGATAAGGAAGGACAGCAAGGAGTTTATCTTCTATGAGGGACCCCCCTCCGCAAATGGCATGCCCGGGATTCATCATGTCATGGCTCGTACAATTAAAGATATATTCTGCCGGTATAAAACCCAGAAAGGATTTCTTGTTAACCGAAAAGCAGGATGGGATACGCATGGACTTCCTATCGAATTAGCTGTTGAGAATTCTCTTGGTATTACCAAAGAGGATATTGGCAAAAAAATAAGCGTAAAGAAATACAATGAAACCTGCCGTCAGGAGGTAATGAAATATACCAGGGAATGGGAAGATCTTACAGATAAGATGGGTTACTGGATCAACATGGAAGATCCATACATCACTTATGACAACCGGTATATTGAAACCCTCTGGCATCTCCTTAAAGAACTTTACAATAAAAAATTACTTTACAAGGGGTATACCATTCAACCTTATTCTCCGGCAGCCGGGACAGGGCTTAGCAGCCATGAACTTAATCAGCCGGGATGTTACAGAGATGTTAAGGACACCACTATCGTAGCGTTGTTTAAAGTAATACGTAATAAGAAATCTGGATTCCTGTTTTCAGATGTAGATACCGATCTGTTTATAATGGCATGGACAACCACTCCATGGACACTGCCTTCAAATACAGCACTGGCTTTTGGCAGGAATATAGATTACTATAAGATAAAGTCTTTTAATCCATACACCGGAACTCCAATCACTGTGATAGTTGCCAGAGCTTTGACTGAAAATTTTTTCCCTGGCAATGCAGCGTCTCTCAGTCTTGAGGAATATCACCAGGGCAATAAAGATATCCATTATAAAATTATTGCTTCCCACAAGGGTGCGGAATTGGAAGGTGTTAAGTATGAACAGCTTATTAACTGGGTAAAACCTGACAGGGAAGCATTCCGTGTTTTACTTGGTGATTTTGTTTCGACTGAGGAAGGTACCGGAGTTGTTCATATTGCACCAACTTTTGGAGCCGATGACTATAAAATAGCCCTTGAATATAATATTCCCCCCCTGACAATTATTGATAAAGACGGTAATATTCAGCCGCTTGTCGATAAAAAAGGACGGCTTTTCAGGATTGAAGATATGGATCCTGAATTTGTAAAGGAACGTGTGAATTTAAAGACTTACAGCGAATTCTCGGGGAAATATGTTAAAAATGAATATGATGAGACCATTCCTGAAGACAGTGAAACCACCGATGTGGCCATTGCAGTAAACCTGAAAAAGCAAAACAAGGTATTCCAGATCGCAAAATATGTCCACAGTTATCCTCACTGCTGGCGGACCGATAAACCTGTTCTATACTATCCTATGGAATCATGGTTTATAAGAACAACAGCTTTAAAAGACCGGCTTATTGAATTAAATAATACCATCAACTGGAAGCCCGATTCAACCGGTACAGGAAGGTTTGGACAATGGCTTGAAAATCTTGTTGACTGGAACCTGTCAAGATCGCGTTTCTGGGGAACCCCTCTTCCTATATGGATAACCGAGGACCGTAAAGAAGAAAAGTGCATTGGTTCGGTATCTGAACTGAGAGAAGAAATTGAAAAATCCATCAGAAAAGGATTTATGAAGAAAAATCCGTTTTCTGATTTCCGACAGGGCGATAACTCTGCTGAAAATTATGAGAAATTTGATTTGCATCGTCCTTTCGTAGATGAAATGGTGCTGGTTTCTCCGTCAGGAAAGAAAATGTTGCGGGAACCTGATCTTATTGATGGCTGGTTCGATTCAGGGGCAATGCCTTATGCACAGTGGCATTATCCTTTTGAAAGAAAAGATGAATTCTCCAGACTGTTTCCTGCTGATTTTATAGCTGAGGGTGTTGATCAAACCCGCGGATGGTTTTTTACACTTCATGCCATAGCAACAATGATTTCTGATTCCGTTTCCAGCAGAAATATTGTATCGAACGGACTGGTTCTCGACAAAAATGGCAATAAGATGTCGAAAAGGCTGGGAAATGCTGTTGATCCTTTCGAAATCATTAATAAGTATGGTGCTGATCCATTGCGCTGGTATATGATTGTTAATTCACAACCCTGGGATAATCTTAAATTTGATCCTGAAGGAGTGGATGAAGTCAGAAGAAAATTCTTTGGTACACTTTTCAACACTTATGCATTTTTTGTCCTTTATGCCAATATCGACGGATTTAATTTTAAAGAAAAGCCTGTACCCGTATCAGAAAGGCCTGAAATTGACCGCTGGATCATATCTCTCCTGAATTCCCTGATAAAAGATGTCGATCGTTATTATGATGACTACGAGCCAACATGGGCAGCAAGAGCTATTCAGGATTTTGTTATTGATAATCTGAGCAACTGGTATGTCCGTTTGAACCGGAAGCGTTACTGGGGCGGTGAATATTCAAAGGATAAACTTTCTGCATATCAGACCCTTTACACCTGCCTTGAAACTATAACTCAGTTAATGGCTCCTCTGTCACCTTTTTATGCCGAAAAGATCTTTTGTGATCTGAACAATACTACCGCAAGATTTTCTGCTGAATCTGTTCATCATACTGAATTTCCTGTTTATGATGAATCACTGATTGATAAAGCCCTTGAAGAAAGGATGGGAATTGCCCAGAAAATATCTTCTATGGTGCTGGGATTAAGAAGAAAGGTCAATATTAAAGTAAGGCAACCATTGAATAAGATCCTGGTTCCTTTGCTTGATGATGGTTTCCAGCAAAAAATTGAAGCAGTTGAAAATCTGATCCTTACAGAAATCAATGTTAAGAAGCTTGAATATCTTTCAGATACAAGTGAAATACTGGTAAAGAAAATAAAGCCTAATTTCAAATCACTTGGTCCGCGGTTCGGGAAACTTATGAAACCTATTACTTCTGCAATTAATCAGATGAACCGTGAAGATATTAATAAGTTTGAAAAGGAAGGCAGTTATTCATTTGTAGTTGACTCTCAGAATATTACACTTGGAAGGGAAGATCTTGAAATCCTGTCTGAAGACATCCCGGGATGGCTGGTTGCCAGTGATGATAATATTATTGTTGCACTGGATATTACCGTAACAGATGACCTGAGGTTCGAAGGAATAGCAAGAGAATTTATCAACCGGATCCAGAATTACAGGAAAGAGAGTGGTTTTGATGTTACAGATAAAATCAAAATCAGTATCCAGAAACATGAATTTATTGATAAAGCAATTATTAAACATAAAGAATATATTGTTTCTCAAACACTTGCAAAAGAGATTAACCTTGTAGAGAAACTGGACAAAAACAATTCCCGCCAGGTAGAGATAGATGATGATATAATTACCTGGTTAAAAATAGAAAGGTTAGTCTGATTCTCCTTTATTTGCAGTATTTATCAAATTTATAGTTGATTTGGAATCATTTTAACAACATACAGTTGTTATTTAAATTTTCTTATATTTGCCAAAATTTTAAAGCTATGGGTGAAAAGACGAGATATTCGGATGAAGAGCTTGAGGAGTTCCGGGAAATAATCCTTGGTAAACTTGATAAAGCGAGAAAGGATTATGACTTGCTGAAAGACGCCATAACTCAAAGCGAAAGCAATGATACGCAGGATACTTCCCCAACGTTTAAAGTTCTTGAAGAAGGAGCAGCTACTCTGTCAAAAGAGGAAGCCGGTAAACTTGCACAAAGACAGCAGAAGTTTATCCAGCATCTGCAGGCAGCTCTTGTAAGAATTGAAAATAAGACCTATGGTGTATGCCGAGTTACCGGCAAGCTGATACCAAAGGAAAGACTACGTGCTGTTCCCCATGCAACTCTTAGCATCGATGCTAAGCAGCAACAGCAACAATAATAGTTATCATAAATATCTGAAATAGAAAAATGATTGGAAGACTGTTCCAATCATTTTTTTATTTATATAATTATCTTTGCCTACCTTATGAGTGCATTATGTCAACTACTACAAAATCGATTCTTATAGTACTTACAATTCTCATTATTGACCAGATACTGAAAATCTGGATCAAGACAAGCATGATACTGGGCCAGGAAATTCATGTATTTGGAAACTGGTTTATTCTTCATTTTACCGAAAATGACGGTATGGCATTCGGCATCAATTTCCCCGGCAATTCCGGAAAGATAATCCTTAGCTTATTTCGTATAGCTGCTATCGTAGGTATTGCTTTTTTCCTGCGCCATTTGATTGTGAACAAGGCACATCAAGGTTTTATATTCAGTGTTGCACTCATCCTTGCCGGAGCTATTGGGAATATCATAGATTCCGCATTTTATGGATTGTTTTTTGATAATAGCTGGGGGCATGTAGCAAAAATGTTTCCTGAAGAAGGGGGTTATGCACCATTTCTGTATGGCAAAGTTGTTGATATGCTTTATTTCCCGATTATACGGGGATACTGGCCGCAATGGTTTCCTGTCTGGGGAGGAAGGGAATTTATCTTCTTCAGGCCGGTATTTAATATTGCCGATTCATCCATCACAGTAGGTGTATTTATCATTCTTTTCTTTCAGAAAAGATTCTTTAAGTCCATTGAAGAAAAGACTGGAAAAGCAGTTCCTGTGAACCAGCCGGGTGCATCAGAAACAGAGCAGAAAATTAAATAACAGATTATTCAGGTTGTTCTTCAGCAAGTAAAAAATCCAATTGTCTTTTTGCCAGGTTCGCCCTTGCAACTTCAACCCTGATAGGATCTCCCAGCTGAAACTTTTTACCTGTTTTTTTACCATT
>JBGPAO010000130.1:0-8963 GCA_041480755.1 Bacteroidia bacterium | reverse complement strand
CGGAACCATGAACTCTTCCTGTTAGTCGCAATCCTTGAAGCTTCTGTTATATTGTAAAATTGCACGCTGGCTCATAGCCATACTGGAAAAACCACCATCATGATATAAGTTTTGCATAGTGACTTTCCTGGTCAGGTCCGAGAATAATGTTACGCAATAGTTTGCACAGTCTTCTGCAGTAGCATTGCCGAGAGGCGACATCCGGTCCGTAAAGTCAAATAGTATATCAATACCTTTAATTCCCTTACCTGCGGTTGTAATTGTTGGTGACTGGGAAATAGTGTTTATACGGATCTTTCTATCTCTTCCATAAATATATCCAAAACTGCGTGCAATAGATTCGAGCAATGCTTTTGCATCTCCCATATCATTATACCCGACAAGGGTGCGCTGGGCTGCAATGTACGACAAGGCAACTACGGAACCCCATTCATTTATGGCATCGTGTTTCCTGGCATATAACAGGAGTTTGTGGAATGAAAGCGCAGAAATATCAAGCGTTTTTAAAAAATAATTATAATCCAGCTCGTCATAGGCCAATCCTTTTCTTACATTAGGAGACATCCCTATCGAATGGAGTATGAAATCCACTTTCCCGTTAAGGATTTCCATTGATTTAATAATAATATTTTCCACATCGGTTGTACTTGTCGCATCCGCAGGAATTACTATCGATTTTGTTTTGTCTGCAAGTTCATTTAATGTGCCCATCCTTAAAGCAATCGGCGTATTGGTCAGGGTGAATACAGCGCCCTCTTCATAAGCCTTTTCAGCCACTTTCCAGGCAATGGAAAGTTCATTGAGAGCTCCGAAAATAATGCCTTTTTTCCCTTTCAACAGATTGTATGACATGCTTTTGTGATATAATTTAAATTTTAATGATTCAGTTTAATCAATTCAGGAGTTCGCGGGCATTGGAGATTGCTGCTTCGGTAAGCTCTTCACCGCTTAGCATTTTAGCCAGTTCAAGGACTCTTTCTTCTGATTCCAGAAGCTTAATATCTGTGATGGATTCTTTATCCTGATCATATTTATAGACGAGGTAATGGTAATCGCCTTTTGCAGCTACCTGCGGAAGGTGCGTTATATTTATAACCTGCATATTTTCAGACATCGATTTCATAATCAGTCCCACCTTCTCCGCAATCTCGCCTGAAACGCCAGCATCTACTTCATCAAAAATTATTGTCGGCAATTCAAGCGAACTTGATATTAACGATTTAATAGCAAGCATTAACCTTGATAATTCACCTCCTGAAGCAATTTTTCCTATATCCTGCTTGGCTGCCTGTTTATTGGCTGAAAACAGAAATTCGACTTTATCAGTTCCCTGCGGGGTAAAATCTTCAAGCCGACTGTGTAAAACTGAAAAACGGGCATTTGGAATGCCTACCTGTTTCAATATTGAGATTACTTTTTCCTCCACTTTAGAGATTACAGCCTGTCTTCTGCCTGAAAGTTCCTCCGTGAGTTTATTTAGTCTCTCTTGTTGTTCAGAAACTATTTTCCTCAGTTTTGATATCTGATCATCAAATGAAGAAATTTCACGGACTTTCTGTTGAAGATCATCCTTCAGTTTTATTAGCTCTTCAACAGTATTCGCAGAGTGTTTATGCATCAGGCTATTTAGCTGATCCAGTCTTTCCTGGACGAACTGGAGGCGTCCCGGATCAATATCCACACTCTCCCCCATGACCTCACATTCAGAGGCAATGTCTTTTAGTTCAATATATACCGAATCCAGACGGCCCCTCAGATCCTGCGTCCGCGTGAAAAATCCTGATAATTTATCAATCGCCTCAATTGCATCCTTAAGAAGTCCGAGTATCGTTATTCCTTCCCCTGAAACCAGGTCACTGGCTTTCAACAGGTTGAACTTTATTTCTTCGGCATGGGTCAGGGTATTGGATTCTGCTTCAAGAACATTCATTTCTCCTGGTTGTAGTTTAGCTTCATCAAGCTGCTGGTACTGGAAACTAAAGTAATCAAGATCGGCCTGTTCTTGTTTTGCCCTTTCAATGAGTTCTCCAAGTTCCTTCTGACTGTTCTGATATTCCCCGTATAATTTCGTGTATTGTTTCAACAGTTTTCCATTCTGTGCGACAGTATCAATCACCATCAGTTGAAACAGGTTTTTTCCAAGATTCAGGTTTTCATGCTGTGAATGTATATCGACCAGTTTCAGACCAAGTTCCCGGAGCTGATTGAGGCTTACAGGAGTATCATTAATGAATGCCCTGGATTTACCACCGGGGATAATTTCTCTCCTGATAATGGTATTATCTTCATAATCAATATCATTCTCTATAAAAAAAGGCTGCAGAATATAATCCTTAATATCAAAATTTCCCTCTACCACACATTTTTTTTGTTTATCCATCAATACGGTGGTATCTGCACGTTGTCCGAGAAGAAGCGAAAGCGCTCCAAGTAAAATAGACTTCCCGGCTCCAGTCTCTCCGGTGATTATACTGAAACCAGAATTGAAACCAATCTTAAGTTCCTTGATCAGAGCATAATTCTTTACCTGCAGTGAAACCAGCATAATTTTCCCTGTGAAATTTATCCTGATAAAATTAAATAAATTGATTCAGATTATAAAATATGCATGGAGCATGGAGCATGGGGCATGGAAATCAAATAAGTGTTGAGTTTATGACAATTAATTGGCAGATAAAATTCTGTCGTATTTGGTTTGGTTGGATGGATCTATCTCACGAAGTATTGTTACTACCCGGTTTTTTTCCTCCGTAAAGGATTCAGAGAAAATATTGACAAATTCATCCGCCTTTGCATCCATTATCACTTTGAGCAGCTGCATAAACGGATCCGGTTTCTGACGGTAAATTTTCTGAAGGCTTACCAATGTTTCAGCTATAACAGCCCGGCCTTCAACAACTTTTGAATCCATTACATCCAATCCCAGACGATGATACCTGTAATTGAATTCTCTTATAGGGGCATACTTTTCATCAACCAGGTCATTGATCAGCCAGTACCTGTTTCTGTGGCTTGTACTTTCAAATGATTTCCATCCCACTTCACGTGCATTCTGAGCATTGCTTACAATATTGTCTGCCTTTTGAAAATATGGAGTTCCACCATCAAAGCTGAAAGAATCATAATCAAATCCAATAATTATGTATGCATAGAAAGCAAGCAGTGCTGTAAGGCTTGAAATGTATTGCGTTTCATCAAATTCAAGTGGCTCAAATTCAACATATCGGAAATGGATATCATTATCCATATAATTCAGCATAACAGTATTATAATTTGTATTATAGATAGGCCTCCGTGACTGGATTTGAAGGGTTCCTTTAAATTCATCAGCACTTAGTTGTTCAGTTATATTGAACAAAAAATTACATTCAATCCGTTCATCAATACTATAAACATGATTGGTCCAGACCTGGTTATTCATGAATTCATAAACAGCTGTCTGCAATGTCTGAAATACTTGCTTGTTTGTGCCCTGTATCTGCTGGGAGACAATCTGGACATTGCATTTTAACTCCTGACCAAAATTCAAACCAGGTACCAAAATCAACAAGATCAGTAAAAAGATTCGGATTATCATGATATATCGATTGTAAGACAATTGCTAAATTGCTAAATTGTTATCGTTTAATGTAATATTGACGTTTTATTATTAACAGTTTAGCAATTTAACAGTTTAGCAATTCCTTCCTTAGTCTTAGCTTTCTTCATCAAAGTATTCTTCAAGTTTATTGATAATATCAATTGACACTTCCTTTTTAGGTTTTAACTCAAATTTCTCGATATTATTATTTTTGTCGATAATGGTTATAAGATTTGTATCTGTTCCAAAGCCTGCACCCTTATCTTTTAATGAATTCAGAACGATGAAATCAAGGTTTTTCTTTTTGATTTTTTTCACCGCATTCCTGATTTCATTATCCGATTCAAGTGCAAAGCCAACAAGCACCTGTTCTTCTTTCTTCATCCGGCCAAGAGTTTCGGCTATATCATCGGTAGGTATAAGTTCGATATATAATATATCGTTTTCACGTTTAATTTTTCTGTCAAATTCCTTAACCGGAGTATAATCTGATACCGCAGCAGAAAGGATTGCAGCATCACAATCCGGAAAAATCAGAACAGACTGTTCGAGCATTTCCCTGGCTGATGTGACCTTCATCACCTTTATATTAGGATGGTTAATACTAAGGGCAACAGGTCCGCTGATAAGTGTGACAATGGCTCCTTTTTCGGCAAGGGATTCAGCAATTGCATATCCCATTTTACCTGTTGACATGTTGCTCAGGAACCTTACGGGATCAATTTTTTCGCGGGTAGGGCCAGCTGTTACAAGAATCTTCTTACCTCTTAGCTGGTTTACTTTTTTTCGGAATTTTGTTTTTTGGTCCTTCAAATATCTCTTTAATTAGCTTAACAATCATTTCAGGTTCTTCCATCCGGCCTTTTCCATGAAGACCGCTTGCAAGTTCACCCGTAACGGGTTCAATAATGATATTTCCGTCTTCCCTGAGAATTTCAAGGTTTCTTTTTGTAGAAGGATGATTATACATGTCAAGATCCATTGCCGGAGCCAGGACGACCGGGCATCTAGCCGAGAGATATGTAGCCACAAGAAGGTTATCTGCTATCCCGTTTACCATTTTGCCCATTGTACAGGCTGTCAGAGGGGCAATAACCATCAGATCTGCCCATGTCCCAAGCTCAACATGCGAATTCCATGTTCCGTCTGATCCTGAGAAAAACTCTGTGAGAACCGGGTTCCCGGATAAAGTCGATAGTGTAACAGGAGTTATAAATTCCCTGGCCATCGGCGTCATGAGTACCTTAACTTCTGCACCTTCTTTCCGTAGCAGACGCACGGTGGTTGCAGATTTATAGGCTGCAATGCTGGCCGTAATACCCAGAATGATTTTTCTGCCTTTAATCATAAGGCCACAGAATTAGATAATTTTTACTTTTCAGGCTCCGGTTCAGCTAACCGGAAATAGATTTCATTATCAAGGAATTCCTGGAGTGCAATAAGAGTTGGTTTAGGTAATCTTTCGTAAAACTTTGAGATTTCTATCTGTTCCCTGTTCTCAAAAACCTCCTCCAGGTTATCAGTATAATATGCAAACTCTTCCAGTTTGCGGTTCAGTTCCTGTTTTATTTCAACACTGATCTGATTTGCCCTCCTGGAAATTATCATGACAGTCTGATAAATATTGTTCGTTTCCTGGTCGAGCTCATTAATATTCTTTGTAACTGTTGTAACAGGTGCTTTTGACTTTTTGTAGTCCATGCTAATTTATTATTTATAATTGATCTTTTGTCCCTGCAATATTCGTTGATATCTCATACATTTTTTGTGCTTCTTTCTTATACTTGCTTTCCGGAAATTCACTTATGAATGTGTAATATTCATCCACCGCATCCTGAAATCTTTCTTTCCTCTTGGATATAATGCTATTATCAGCAAGCAGGTAAGAGGATTTAAGTATAAGAAACAACAGCTCTTCCCTGTATTTTGTATCAGGAAATTCATTCAGGCTGTTTTTAAGAGCAATAATAGATGCCTTATAATCGCCAAGATTGTAATATAATTTCGCGTTAAGAAATGATTTTTCAACAAGTTTATTACGCATCTCTTCAATATAAGCCTGCGCTTCTTTGACTCTCGGACTTGACGGATACTTAATCATAAATAACTGGAAAGAAGTGATGGCATTAACAGTACCCTCCTGATCCAGAGAAGGTTTTGGAGAAAGTTTATAATAACAGAATCCTGTCATAAAATCAGCTTCTTCAGCAAAAACACTATTTGGATAATCAGTTGCCAATGCGTTAAAGTAATGACCTGAAAGAATATAGTCACGCTGCATATAATAACTCATAGCCTGGTAATAAAACACAGTATCGGCTTTTATTGTTCCCCTGTAAACTGGTGCAATCTGATCAAACAATGTTGAAGCCCTGACATATTCCTCGGTATTATAATAATCCATAGCCGTTTCCAGCTTTAATTTATAATCCCGGCTTTTCAGGATTTGCTCATAACCTTTGCATGAAAGAATAATAGTAGTTAAAATGGTGAAAGACAATAGAATATTGATTCTTTTCAAAAACATCGTGCAAAAATAGTTGTTTATCGCCATTATCCAACGAAAAACAATAAAAAATATTACTGATTTTGGAGATTATTAAAATTAAGTAATTTTGAGGCTTCGGAAATGCGTGAGTCGTGAGTCGCGGGGTATTAAGCTAAGAGCTGAGAGCGGGGTGCAGTGAGCGGGGTGCAGTGAACAGTGAGCGGGGTGCAGTGAACAGTGAGCGGTGAGCAGTGAGCGGTGAGCAGTGAACAGTGAACAGTGAGCAGTGAACAGTGAACAGTGAACAGTGAGCGGTGAAATGGGGACTAGAGTAACTTGTACCTTGTACCCTGTACCCTGTACCACAGTAAGTTTAAGTTATAGTTTGATAAATAATTATACCAAAAATTTAATATTTACTTAATTTTATTAAGTTATGGACATTTTTGACAAAGTCGTTTCTAACAGAGGGCCTCTCGGCCAATATCAGGAAATAGGACATGGATATTTTTTCTTTCCGAAGCTGGAAGGAGAAATTGCCCCAAGAATGGGTTACAGGGGGAAGGAGGTGCTTACCTGGAGCCTGAATAATTACCTGGGACTTGCAAATCATCCCGAAGTACGTAAAGCTGATGCTGAAGCTGCCATTAAATATGGACTTGGATATCCGATGGGTGCCAGAATGATGTCTGGTCAGACATTAAAACATGAAGAGCTGGAACAGAAACTTGCCGATTTTGAAGGTAAGGAATCCGCTTATCTCCTAAATTTCGGATACCAGGGAATGGTATCTATTATTGACTCACTGCTCGACAGGAAAGATGTGGTTGTATATGATTCAGATTCTCATGCCTGCATTCTTGATGGATTAAGGCTGCATATGGGAAAAAGATTTGTTTTTGCGCACAATAATATGCAAAACCTTGAAAAGCAGCTCGATCATGCAACCAAATTGTCTGAGACTACTGGTGGCGGAATACTTGTGATTACAGAAGGAGTCTTTGGCATGGCAGGAGATCTGGGTAATCTGGCCGGAATCGTAAAACTAAAAAAGAAATACAATTTCAGGCTTCTGGTTGATGATGCCCATGGTTTTGGCACAATGGGGAAGACGGGAGCCGGCATAGGTGAACATTTCGGAGTGCAGGACCAGATCGATGTCTACTTCGCAACGTTTGCAAAATCAATGGCATCAATCGGGGCCTTCGTCGCAACCACTAAAAAGGTAATTGACTACCTTGCATATACAATGAGATCACAGATATATGCGAAATCCCTTCCTATGCCATTAGTAATAGGCGCTTTAAAAAGACTGGAGTTGCTTCAAACCATGCCCGAGCTAAGAGAAAAATTATGGACCATAGTTCATGCCCTGCAAAAAGGCCTGCGTGAAAAGGGCTTTAATCTTGGAAGAACCGAATCATGCGTCACACCAGTATTCATGGCAGGAGGCGTAACTGAAGCAACCCAGCTGGTAGTTGATCTGAGGGAAAACTACCATGTGTTCTGCTCAATGGTTGTTTACCCGGTTGTACCCAAGGGTGTAATAATGCTCAGAATTATCCCGACCGCATCCCATAGCCTTGAAGATGTGAAATATACTATCGATTGCTTCACGAAAGTCAAAGAAAAGCTGGATAAAGGATTGTACCCGAACGAGATAGCGAAGTGGTAAAGAAATGACTAAAATTTGAAATTTAAAGTGACTAAAATATAAAACTGAAAATTTTAGGCATTTTAGCTCATTTTAAATTTTAGTCATTTTTTTCCCCTCAGCCACCTTTCTGCATCAATGGCTGCCATGCATCCAGAACCTGCGGCAGTTACTGCCTGTCGGTAATGAGAATCCTGGACATCACCGCATGCAAAAACACCTTCGATACTTGTCTCAGTTGTGCCTGGCTTTGTCCTGATATATCCCACTTCATCTGTATCCAGGCAGGCTTTAAAAATATCAGTATTGGGTTTATGACCAATAGCCAGGAAAAAACCCTGTATGGTTAACTTTATATCTTCTCCGGTTTTAAGGTTTGTAAGAATTACACCTTCCACATTCTGATTTCCTGTAATTTCTTTCAGCACATGGCTCCACAGGATTTCTATATTTTCTTTATTCATGACCCTTTCCTGCATTATCTTTGATGCCCTCAATTCATCTCTTCTGTGGATCATGTAAACTTTTTTACATAGTCCGGAAAGATACAGCGCCTCCTCACAGGCAGAATCTCCCCCACCGACTACGGCTACATCCTGACCTTTATAGAAAAAACCATCACAAGTTGCGCATGCAGAGACACCAAAGCCCATAAATCTCTTCTCTGATTCCAATCCCATGTATTTAGCAGTAGCACCGGTTGCAATTATCAATGAATCAGCAAGTATTACCTTTCTGTCATCAGTTGTGATCCTGAATGGGTATGACTTTAAATCAACCTGAGTGACAACACCCCACCTGATGTCTGCTCCAAATCTCAGAGCCTGCTTCTTAAAATCCTCCATCATTACCGGTCCGGTTACGCCTTCAGGGTATCCCGGGAAGTTTTCCACTTCATTTGTCGTTGTTAATTGTCCCCCCGGCAACAAACCTTCAAAAAGTAAAGGTTTGAGATTTGCCCTTGCTGCATATATGGCAGCTGTATATCCGGCAGGTCCTGATCCTATTATAAGGCATCTGACCTTCTCAACCTCCTCCTCAGACTTGACTTCACCTGGTTCAGGCTTAACTATGTCTTTCTCCTCCTCTAAATTTCTTAACGGTTTGAACAATTCCATAATCTTAGTTTTCACAATTAAAACTATGGAGCTTCGATAATGCTTCAACAATCATTCAAGGGTTCTTCTGCTCAATATCGCTAATTACTAAATTGTTATCGTTTGATATTATATTGGCGTTTT
>JBGPAO010000129.1:0-8992 GCA_041480755.1 Bacteroidia bacterium | reverse complement strand
TAAAAGAAAAATATGGTAAAACAGCTTTGGTAGCCGGTGCTTCAGAAGGAATAGGAGCTGCATTCTCTGCGCGGCTGGCAGCTGAAGGCATGGACCTGGTGTTAATTGCCCGCCGGCCTGAACCGCTTCAAAAATTATCTGGATCCCTGCAAAACAACTATAAAGTTAAAATCACCTGTATATCCTGCGATCTGTCAGATGCAGATGCTGCAAAGGAGATGCTTGAATCATTAAAAGGAGAAGAAATCAATGTGATGGTATATAATGCTGCCCTGTCATATATTGGACCGTTTATGAAGAATTCAGCAGTGAACCACTCACGGATTTCCCAGTCAAATATGATCACTCCCTTAAATATGATACACACATTTGGAGAAAAGATGTTTGAAAATGGAAAGGGTGCTATTATTCTGATGTCCTCATTAGCCAGTTTCCAGGGAAGTGGTTATTTATCTGTATATGCCGCAACAAAAGCCTTTAACCGTATACTGGCAGAAAGTCTGTGGTATGAGTGGAAAAACAGCGGTGTGGATATTATTGCCTGTTGTGCAGGTGCCACATCATCACTTAATTATAAGAATACTTATCCTGAAAAGGCCGGTCTTCTTGCACCCAGGGTTCTGTCTCCTGAAGAAGTGGTGACAGAATGTATCACGAAATTAGGCAGGAAACCGTCTTTCATAACAGGCAAAGGGAACAGAATTGCTTCATTTATAATGCAAAAGATACTTCCGCGAAAAATGGCCATTAACATTATGGGAAATACTACCAGGAAAATGTACAGGCTATAAATTCCCGATCCTGGCCGGTACCCAGGCTAAAAAATATACCTGAGTTTAATAAATATAAGGGATTATCCGGTAAGGAACTCTCCTGACATAGGTTTTCCAGAGTTCTCCGTATTTGAGTGCACATCTTTTATTGTCGTCATACTGGCGGGAAAATAAAAGAACAACATAATACAAAGGATAGAGCCATGGCCAGATCAAGGCAGGATATCCCGCACAAAGTATAATACCTGCAGCCATTAATATTTCACCTAAATAATTTATATGCCTGCTGATACCCCAGAATCCATTTACCAGCAATGTTCTGTTACCATCCCCGATTGTTTCAGGGACAATCCAAAAAAAGGCTTTTCCCGGGTTCCTTTTAAAATAATATTTCTGCATATTGGCACCACGCGCCAGGATCCATCCGGAAAGAAATATAAGAACAAATATCATTAATAACCAGGAAGGAGTCTGAGGATCAGGCAAATCTACAGTAGCCCACAAAAAGACAGGATAAAAGTATGGATAAAAAACAATACATCCCCAGCCTAACTTAAATCCGACTCTTTCAGCAAAAATGTCATAGGTGTACAGATGGACTTTTTCAAAAATCATATAATCAATGACAAACCAGGTAAGCAATGCAGCCGAAAGAAAAATACCGGCCGAAGCCTGGTCGCCATAAACAATCCAATGATGGGCTGTAAAACTCAATGCATTCAGCTCCAGCATAGTCGCACCTGCCAGGTACAACCACATCTTTGCATCAATCCTGCCTCTCCAGAGCTGAAGGTTTTCTATTCTGCCCAGAAACAGGTCTGCCATAAATGATTTTTTTACCCCTGGAAAAGGCAATACAACAGCCAGTGAAAAAATAATACCAAGCGTACATGCTCCTGCAAGTGAATACCATCTGTGATTGTATAACCAGTCAAACGGGATAATGTCAAAATATCCCAGTAATAACCATATTAAAACAACTATAAAGAATACAAGAATCCCATTCAGATGGTATCTCATTCTTTCCGAAGAATCAGTTCGGTTTATATACCCGGTTACCCATCTGCCCGGGAGCAGTGCATTTAAAATAAATATAAATGCATAGATAATAATTGGCGCAAAAAATCCTGACAGCCTGTCCATATGAAAAAGTTTACGCCTAAAATTATACAAATTATTTTTTAATTTAGGCTCTTTATTTATTCTCTAATCCCTTCCTATGGGTAATCAAAGGAGTCTGGTCAGGTCGCTGGGGCTGGGTTATGTCATTATTTTTGTGATTGCAAATATCATTGGGTCAGGAGTATTTAAAAAGATCGCTCCAATGGCCGCCGAACTCCATTCTTCATCATGGATACTTATTGCATGGATTGTCGGAGGGATTATCACTCTTTTCGGAGCATTGAGCAATGCAGAAGTTGCCGGGTTGCTGGCCGATACGGGGGGTGATTTTGTCTACCTGAAAAAAATTTACAGCCGTTTTTTTTCATTTGTATATGGATGGTCGCTTTTTACTGTAATTGAATCCGCAACAATTTCATCACTGGCATATGTCTTTGCCCAGTCACTGAACAGTATTATCACTGTACCTGATGTTTTTCAATCACTTCAAAATTTTACCATTGGAGGTGTGTTCTACCCTTTCCAGGATTTCGGTATTAAATTGACGGCAATTTTGCTGATCCTGCTTTTAACATTCCTGAATATATCAGGATTGAAAAGCGGAGCCTGGGTAAGCAGGGCACTGCTTATAATTGTTTGCGGAGGTCTTCTGATAATAATTGTCTTTGGTCTAGGAAGCACACCCTCTGACGCCTCCAGATTATTTGATCTCAAAGATTTACCGAGGGGAACTGTTACGATCTCTTCCTTTTATACGGCTATGCTGGCAACATTCTGGGCATACCAGGGATGGGCTTCTGTGGGATTTATAGGTGGTGAGGTCAAAAATCCTACAATAAACATCCCCAAGGGAATAGTGATAGGTGTTTTTATTGCGATCTTTATTTACCTCCTCGTAAATGCAACATATCTTTCTCTCTTGTCAATCCCGCAACTCGTTGATGTTCATAATTCAGGCAACCTGATTGCCGGTGTTGAGGCAGTCAGAACTTTCTGGGGAACCAAGGGAGTGTTATTCATTTCATTACTTATACTCGTCAGTACGCTGGGCTGCACAAACGCCACTATGCTTACAGGTGCAAGGCCTTATTTTGCAATGGCCCGTGAAGGGCTTTTCTTCTCAGGTATTGGAAAGCTCAACAGGAACAATGTCCCGGCAAATTCTTTACTCTGGCAAGGTATATGGTCCTCTGTGCTGGTTTTATCGGGAACATTCGATCAGTTAACAGACATGCTTATTTTTGCTGTCTATATATTCTATGGAGCCACCGCCCTTGGTGTCTTTATTCTGCGCAAAAGGATGCCTGACGTACACCGTCCCTACAAGGTATGGGGATATCCTGTAATACCGGCCATATTTATACTCTTCTGCATCGGTCTGTTCTTCAATACAATTATTACACGGCCCAGGGAGTCAGTAATAGGCCTTTCCCTGATATTGTCCGGTATCCCGGTCTTTTATCTGCTGCGAAGAAAATATTCAAAAAAAGTGGCCGATTAAAAAGAATCCGAGGTTCAATTTCATTATCGAGACTTTGATTAGAAAATTTTATTAAATTTACTTATTAAGTTACTTACCATTAAAATTTCAAAGGAGGTACCCTATGAGACAATTATCTGTTTTAAGACTATTATTTGCTTCTGGAGTAATTTTTATCTCATCATGTGCAATCCAAACTGGATTAATTAAGGACTTTAAAAACAATGTAATTGATGAAAAACAAACAGCTTTCAAAGGTGCTCGTGTTTGGGTGCGATCATTCGCACATAAGCAAATTGGTTCAGTTACAACTATGTACGCTGTAGGTGCTGGTGGTTCAGCTTCAGGATTAGCTGTAGGCAGAAATAATATCGAGAGTCCTACTCAGGATATTATTGCGATTATTAGAAATTCCGGGGTATTTGAATCTGTTACACCATTAGAAACTGATACTTCTTATAACTTAATTCTTGAAGGTTCAATCGATACAAAATGGAAAATGCCCTGGTGGAACTATCCCCAATTAATTGATATATGGATACACTCATGGATTTTCCCGACTCTGGGACGCCATCTTATTTGCAAAGCAGAAATAAACATTTATGACAAAAAATACAATCCCGTATATTCTGCATCTGTTAATTACACAAAGAAATACATTGGTCATCTTTGGTGGATGATAACTCATGGTGGAAATTATGATTTAGGATCAGATGTAGAAGTACAAAAAGAAGTCCTTGAATATACTTTTGCACAAATCAAAAACGAGATGGGACTAGCAATTAATGAATATTTTGAGCATAACGCATCTGCACAAAATGAGTAGTAACCAATTATAGAAATAAATCCATGCCGAGAGCAAAGAACTATTGAAGCGGGTGTTCACAATAAACCGGCGGAAGCAGATCATTATCAGCTATTTTCCCGGTCCAATTTCTTTACAAGGGTTGCTTGCATTCAGGACAGAGCAGGGAGTCTTCAGAAGTTATTCCAGCCTCAAATTCCTTACCGCATTTCTCACATTTTACCAGGTTTTTGCCTTTTGAAAGCTGTCTTTTGGCAATTGCCTCGTTAAATTCCAAAGCCTGTAAATCCCTGGTAAGTGCATAATTATCTCTGCGCTTTTTTACAGCAGCAATATCTTCCTCTTTATAATTTTTCATAATGCTAAGATACGAATAAATAAAACAATACCATTATCTGTATTTGGCTTGCAAAAAGCAGGCACAGCATGAAGCAAAGCTTAAACTGATCATCCTCGCAGGTTACAAAAATGAATAAGGTGTTAATCCCGGTAATTTGTTATACCTTTGCCGCAGTTTCAGCTTTACTATTTTGAGCACAAATTTGCTTATCTTTTTCATGATTTTTTTAGCTGAACATGGATTTTATCAAAACATACACTAAAATAAACAAATGGGAAGATCGCAGGAAACATACAGTAAAAAGGGAGTAAGAGAAAAAAATGAGAAAAAGAGAAAGGAAAAAGCGCAAAAACGTGCAAAGAAAAAAAGTGAGTCGAAAAAAAGCAACTTCGAAGATATGATTGCCTATGTCGATGAATTCGGAATGATCACCTCAACTCCTCCCGACCCGAATAAGAAAACAGTTATTATTGCTGAAAATATAGAACTTAAAATAACTAAAAACGCTCCTGAGAATGCTCCTGATTTCGTACGGAAGGGGGTAATTACTTTCTTTAATGATTCAAAAGGTTATGGTTTTATCCGTGACCTCGAATCAAATCAGAGCATTTTCGTTCATGTGAATAACCTGCTTGAACCTGTAACGGAAAACAATATCGTCATTTTTGAAATCGGCAGAGGACCCAAAGGGCTATCTGCCATGAAAGTTAAACTGTTTAAGGAATAAACCGGTATCCGGAACTTATGTCGATTTCATGGTTGTATTCCTGGATAAGTAACGGCTTCTGGCTTCCTCAACGTCTGCTTCGGGAGCTATATAAATTTTTGTCCGGCCGTCAATTATAACTTCCTTCAATTTTGACAGATCTGGTGATTTAAAAGCACTCGGTTTCTTTTCGAACATAATCGATTTTTATAATTTGGAACAAGGTACGCTTAAATATTGGAGTATAGCATTTATTTTCAATAAATTAATTATTAATTCAAATCAGATAATTTGATTATATTTGTGACCTTTATTAATAAAGTGATTTCCACATGGCGTTGTTAGGCATTTTGTCCAGTCTGCATTTGAGTTCATTTCGGTCGGGATATTAACCCCTTCGCTCCCGGAACCACATCATAAAATTATTTAATGATAAAATTTGAAGAAATGGGATTTACTCCCAGTATTCTGAAAGCAATTCAGGAACTTGGATTTGAACAACCCATGCCGGTACAAAAACAGGTTATCCCACTGATGCTCGAAGGTGATAGTGATATTATCGCCCTTGCACAAACTGGAACAGGAAAAACAGCTGCTTTCGGACTGCCTTTAGTACAGGCAACAGATACAGAAATAAAAAACACTCAGGCGCTTATACTTTGCCCTACACGTGAATTATGCATTCAAATCACAGGGGATCTGGCTGATTATGCCAGATTTACCGGTAAGTTGAAAATACTTGCAGTATATGGAGGTTCAAGCATTGATAATCAGATAAGGGAACTGAAAAAGGGTGTGCACATAATCGTTGCCACACCTGGAAGGCTGATCGACCTGATCGGACGAGGTGCAGCAAAACTGTCTGATGTCAGCACTGTTATTCTCGATGAAGCTGACGAAATGCTCAACATGGGATTTCTTGACAGTATAAAAGAAATTCTTGAGGAGGTTCCGGAAGGCAGACGAACACTCCTGTTTTCAGCAACCATGTCATCGGAAATCTCATCAATTGCCAGGAAATATATGAATAATCCGGCTGAAGTTACAATTGGAATAAAAAATTCATCTGCCGAAAATGTAAGTCATGTCTATTATTTAATCCCTGCAAAAGATAAATATAAGATACTTAAACGTATAGCTGATTTTGAACCGGATATTTACGCAATTATTTTTTGCCGCACCCGTAGAGAAACCCAGGAGGTAGCATCAAAACTGATAAATGATGGTTATAATGCTGATGCACTGCACGGTGATCTGTCACAGGCACAGCGCGACACTGTTATGCAAAAATTCAGGTTGCGGAATCTTCGTCTGCTGGTGGCAACTGATGTTGCTGCACGCGGGCTGGATGTTGACGATCTTACTCATGTTATCAATTTCAGCCTGCCTGATGATGCAGAGGTTTATACACATAGATGCGGCCGTACGGGAAGAGCCGGGAAAACAGGAGTGTCTGTTTCGCTTGTTCACCTGAGGGAGAAGCATGACTTTCAGAAGATAGAAAGAATCGTGAAAAAACCTTTTACAGCCTTACCCATTCCTACAGGAAGTGCAATCTGCGAAAGACAGCTTTTCAACTGGGCCAAAAAACTGGAGACTGTTGCGACTGATCACCACGAGATTGAAAAATTCCTGCCTGAAATCGAGTTGAAGCTTGCAGGACTGGACCGGGAAGAGCTTCTTAAACGGGTTGTTTCTCTCGAATTTGACAGGTTTCTCGATGATTACCGTCTTGGTGAAGACCTGATTGAGCAGGTTCCCGAGAAAGAGAGTAACAATGGAAGATCAGGCAGAAATGGTTCGCGCGAACAATACCAGGGTAAATATGCCAGGCTGTTCATCAATCTTGGAAAATCAGATGGCTTTTACCCGGAACAACTGATTAATCTTGTAAATACCAATACAATAGGAAGAAAAATTCCTATCGGAAAGATTGATCTTTTAAAAACCTTCTCCTTTTTTGAAGTTGAAGCTGGTAATGCTGATGACCTTATCGAAGTATTGAATAATGCAAGGTTTATGGACAGAAAAGTTGCTGTGGAGTTTGCCCAGGAAAAGTCCGATAAACCAGGACAGAGTGAATATCCCCGTAAAAATACGGCCAAATGGTCCAACCGGAGGTCTGAAAAGAGAAGACCTGGAGGGGTAAAAAGAAATATTAAGTTTAAAAGTAATAGATGAAGACATTAAAAATTGGAAATCTTTCAATTGCCATCCCGATAATTCAGGGTGGAATGGGAGTTGGTATATCGCTTTCCGGACTGGCAGCTGCAGTTGCGAATGAGGGCGGAATCGGCGTAATATCAAGTGCAGGTCTTGGGCTTTTATACAAGGATTTTTCCACGAACTTTCTTGAGGCCAGTATTCACGGACTTAGGGAGGAGATACGCAAGGCAAGGGAAAAAACGCTTGGTGTAATTGGCGTTAACATTATGGTTGCCATGACAAATTATGTGGATATGATAAAGACCTGTATCTCTGAAAAGGTAGATATCATTATAGCAGGTGCGGGACTTCCGCTTGATTTACCCTCATTTTTAAAGAAAGACAGCACTACAAAACTCATACCTATTGTTTCATCAGCCAGAGCGACTAGGATAATCTGTGAAAAGTGGAAGGCAAACTACAACTATCTTCCCGATGCGGTTGTTGTTGAAGGACCCAAGGCAGGAGGACACCTGGGCTTTAAAGAGGAACAAATCGGGGACAATAATTATTCTCTTGAAAGACTTGTTCCGGAAATAGTTGACGAGTTGAAACTTTTTGAAGAAAAACACAATCAAACCATTCCGCTCATTGCCGCAGGAGGTATTTATACAGGTGAAGATATTCATAACATAATGAAGTTGGGAGCATCAGGTGTTCAGATGGGAACCAGATTCGTAACAACTGATGAATGTGATGCCTCCCAAGGCTTTAAACAGGCGTATATTGATGCCTGTGAAAAAGATATTGAAATAATAAAGAGTCCTGTCGGTATGCCGGGACGGGCTATTTTTTCGAATTTTATACGAAAAGTGAAGGAAGGGAGAAAGCAACCGAAAAAATGTCCGTTTAAATGTATCAAGACATGTGACATTACTAAAAGCCCGTATTGCATAATCATTGCACTTATTAATGCACTGAAGGGGAATTTTGAAAATGGCTTTGCTTTTGCAGGAAGCAATGCTTTCAGGGCAACCAAAATATCATCAGTAAAGGAGATATTCCAATCTTTACTTCAGGAATATAAAGAAAGCAAATAGATTACTAATACAGCATTAATAAACAGCAGATTCCTGCAAGACTGCTTTCTCTATTAATACCATACTAATTCATATCACTGGTTTAATCAAATTTCAGAACCTTGCTTTTCGGCCCTATCCCGTTCTCATTGATAGCCTCTATAGATAACCAGTACTCATTGCCATCATAAACCATGATGCAATTGTACAGTTTTTCCGGATCAGTTCCCATGTAAATGCTAGATAAAGGTAATTATATTAAATTTGGCTTTTTTCTTTCAGGTTCTAAATCCAATTTCTGATGCATATTTTTTATTCGAAAACACATTCTTGTATTTCCCTGATTCTCATTTATCTTCTTCTATCCGGGAATTCATTTTCACAGGATACTGTCTCAAGTCATCCATCCCCTCTTAAGCAGCCAACCTATACCACAAGCAGGCTGGTCACTAAAAAGCCGGTTATTGACGGGAAACTGGATGATGAGTGCTGGAAACATGGTACATGGGCAGGGGATTATACTCAATGGATACCCAGTGAAG
>JBGPAO010000128.1:0-9015 GCA_041480755.1 Bacteroidia bacterium | reverse complement strand
ATTTCCTTACAGTAGCACTTTTTTTCAGGAATTATATTTCTGCAGTGGAAGAAGATGGAATGATTTATAAGGACGATCACCATCTGAATTATACACAGAATCCCGCAATGTCAATTCATCCTGAATGCCTGGTTAGACCTGATGAAAAAACAGTTGAGATTGTGGGTAAATTTTTATTTCAGGTGATTCGGAGGTTTAATCTTTTTCTTAGCTTTACATTATCTGAACATTCCATGATCTGATGATACAGATGAACCTGCCAGGGACTCCGGTTGTAATAAAAATATTAAATCTTATTGGGGTTATCATTTATTGTCTCAATGTTAATTCGCAGACTGTTTTCGACACCCCGGTTATAAACCGGTATTCTTCAGTTATTTCTATCCTGAATAAAAACACAGCTGACAGGGATACGATTGAAGTGGCAAATCCTGAGTTTTTTCATCCAGGGGAATTCACGCTGTTTATCGTGATGAAAGGAGCAGAAGTCTATCTTCCTGATAATCTGCCTGCCATACCTAATTTCTGGGGAAAGATAAAAGATATTCACAATACCGGTATCTATTCCATTCAGCCTGTTGAAGAGGTAACGGGCCAGTACGTAATTCTTTCCAGTCCCCTGCGGGAAATAAGGCCGATGATAAATGGGGAAATGGCGCAACTGGTTACTGTTCCTTTTGTGCAGGCTGCCATAATTGATACAGTCCTGACCTGCAAACCATGGGATCCGGTCAGCGGGACCGGTGGGGTCATGGCGCTGATGGCATCGAATAAAATACTTATGAATAACAGGATCGATGTAACCGGAAAGGGATTCAGAGGTGCAGATCCCTCCGGGGATTTGTTTCCCGGCAGCTGTATTACTGCAAGGGATTCTTTTTATATGGATTCAGCAAGCGACAGTGCAGGACGGAAAGGGGAAGGAATTATTTATGACGGTTTTCCATATACAAGAGGTTTCTGGTATGTGGCAAACGGAGGAGGCGGCGGAAACGGAAAATATTCAGGTGGCGGCGGCGGCGGAAATTATGGCCCCGGAGGATGGGCCGGAAAGGAGTCGGAATCCTGTCTGCCGGAACGCAATTTTGGCGGTGCAGGAAGGCATATACCATCAGGATATTTCACAAACGACGGGGCTTTCATGAACCGGTTGTTTATGGGAGGAGGAGGTGGAACATCCACTCAGAATCCGGACAGTTCAAGATTTGCTACAAAAGGCGGGAATGGAAGCGGGATAATAATACTTATATCTGATACCCTTCAGGCAGGTTTAAATGATACTGTTGCCGCATGCGGTGAAAGCGTCAGGGACACAGCAACAGCAGGAGGAGGCGGTGGCGGAGGCGCCGGGAATATTGCGCTTGGTATCAGTAATTATGTTGGCGATATTTATATAGATGTCCGGGGAGGCAGGGGAGGTTCAGTAAATTCGCCGGAAAAAACAGGGCCCGGAGGCTTTGGAGGGGGCGGACTTATCTGGCATTCAGGTACAGAAATCCCTGGAAATGTCACACTGAATTATTCAAACGGAAACGCAGGTATACATATTCCGACATACAGTTTTTGGGGAGCATTTACAATATCATCCATTAAGGGAGCTGTACTGGGAAATCTGAATATTCCCCTCACCGGGAACCTTTTTAATGATCTTGCAGATAAAGTCATTTACTGTTCAGGAGATTTCACAACCCATCTGCCTGCATCATCACCGCAGGGCGGTAGCGGAGATTATTTCTATTTATGGCAGCAATCAGGCAATAACCTGGACTGGAAGACTGCGGAAGGAGATTATTTTTTCA
This sequence comes from Bacteroidia bacterium, assembly GCA_041480755.1. GTDB lineage: Bacteria > Bacteroidota > Bacteroidia > Bacteroidales > SM23-62 > LJUQ01. Next base: position 7,216 of record JBGPAO010000128.1, on the reverse strand, counting down.
GGGATTACCTGCCCCTGGCAAAGTTTGATACTATGTACTTCAGAAGGATTGTTCGGTCGGGACTCATCTCAGATACCAGTAACGCTTTAATGGTTATCAGTCTTCAACCGATAGCCAATAATAATATCACAGGGGGCGGACCGGTCTGTGAGAACCAGCTTCCTGCAGCAATAATGCAATCAGGAGAACCTGTTACAGGCGGCAACGGCTATTACTCCTGGCTCTGGGAAATGGGCGACAGCAGTGGTTTCAACCCTGCACGCGGGATCAACAACCTGCCTTACTATGATCCGCCTGTGCTAAGTCAATTAGCTGTTTTCAGAAGAACAGTAAAATCAGACATCTGTAGTTCGGTCAGCAACGAGGTGGAATTCCGGATAAAGAGAGTTCCGCAAATAAACCTTTCTCCTGCAGGGGATACCATTGACGAGGGTGATACAATTGTATTTAGTATATTGGTTGTTGGAACTGAGCCGATCATTTATGAATGGTTCCATGACGGAACAGTTATAGCCGGTGCAATCGGACCAGAGCTCGTTATTGAAAATGCACTCCCCGGGGATTCAGGTTATTATTATTGCACAGTACAGAATGACTGCGGGATGCTGTCTGGCGATTCAGCTTATCTTTATGTTTTGCCGGTCGTTTCATCGGCAAAGTTTTCAGAGGAAGATCAGGGACTTCTGATTTATCCTAACCCGGTGGTGAATACACTGACCATAGCAAACAGTCTTCCTGAGACTTTCGGGGTTTGTATTTACGATTCGTCAGGGAAGTCCGTGTTTCAGAAAAAAAATAAAAAAGTAATAAATACCAGCCAATTGCCCTCCGGGCTGTACCTGATAAAGGTGACTTTGCCTGGCAGATCAGGCAGCCTGACGGGAAGATTCCTTATCGGGAAGTAAAAAATTTCCTCACAGACATTAAAAAAACCAACCACTCGAAATAAATACAAACGATGAAATATTTCAGACTATCCGTATTTTTTCTGATACTCTTTGCATCATTTGGCAAAATCGAAAACTGCGAGGCGCAAAATCAAGGTAAATCCGATAGCATAATAATAGCCGGTTACCAGATGATCGTCCTGAATGATATCAATTCCAACAAAGAAAAGATCCTGGCAGGAATGCAGAAAGCTGCCAGCGTGGGAGCAGATTTCCTGGTCACTCCTGAAGGTTCTCTTTCCGGGTATACCAGCAATTTTGACCAGGGACAGGTTCAGAATGCGTTATCAGAAATAGAATCTGCTGCAAGGAAATTACATATAGGTTTAATGCTTGGCACCTGTTATAAGGAAGTTATCGGAGGAACTGAATATTGTTACAACCAGGTACGTGTTTACGACCCTGATGGCCGGTATCTGGGGGCATATAGTAAGATCCTGCGATGCAGTCCGCTTGATTTCCCGGGTACAGGTGAGATGATCGATTATGTGGAAGGGGAACTAAAGACATTTGAATGGAAAGGGAAAACATTTGGAATACTTATCTGCAATGATCTGTGGGCAACACCCGGATATACTACGATGCCTAATCCGTATCTGTCATGGAAGCTGAAACAGATGGGGGCAAAATTTATTATACACTGCATCAATTCAGGTAGCAGTCAGAAATACAAATCATTTCACGAATCCTCAGCCGAATTGTGGGCATATTCCTTAAAAATTCCCATCTTCGAAATCAATGCCTCATGTGGAGAACAGCCTGTCAATGCGCGGTCGGGATTAATTGATGCAAAAGGGGAGCGACTGATTATTGTTCCTGAAACAGGAGAGCATTTGTTTACAGCTCCTGCAGAAATCATGAAAGATTAACGCAGGAAAAACTCCTTTTAAAAATTATCCGGAAATTTATCACTGCTTTATGACCCGGGATGGTTTATCATATATATTATAAAGCCAGGTAGTAGTATTATTTTTGTTAAATTTATGATAAAAACAGGCAGTTTCGAAAACACAGAATTAAAACAGGTAATTTTGCTGAACAATCTGACATTTGTGTATTTCGCATCTGATATTTTCATTTCTATCTTTTTCAACAACAATGAAAGCCTTAAAAATTTTTCAACTTGCTTTATTTCTGGTTGCATTGAGTGCACCAGCCATTGCCCAGACACATAATCATGGTAATATGAATATAATTATGGATTCAACAAAAACCGAATCATTCAAAGTATTCGGGAAATGCAACATGTGTAAAGCACGCATCGAGAAGACTGTTATTGCCGAAGGAGCAACAAGTGCTTCATGGGACTTAAAAACACAAATTCTGACCGTAACTTTTGATACTGCAAAAACCAGCAAGGATGCACTCAGCAAAAAACTTGCTTCAGTTGGTCACGATACAGAAAAGTTTAAAGCCCCTGATGATGTTTATGCAAAACTTCCAGGTTGCTGCCATTATGAAAGAAGTGAATAACCTCAGACAATTAAAGGTCACCGGAATCCCCGGGCATCAATATCTTTATTTGCCGGTGACTTTTTTCTGATTTTGAATTTAAACATCAGATAATTTAAAAATGTTAAATCGAATTGTAAAATATTTTCTCGAAAACCGTCTGGTAACATTTATTTTGCTCATTGTATTCATTGCAGGAGGTATAGCTACTGCACCTTTTAACTGGAATACAGGTTTTCTTCCGCGCAATCCTGTACCTGTTGATGCAATACCTGATATCGGTGATAACCAGCAGATTGTAGCTACTGAATGGATGGGGCGTTCGCCCAGAGACATTGAGGATCAGGTTACTTATCCTTTGACAACAACCTTACTAGGTATTCCGGGTGTAAAAACAATACGAAGCACATCAATGTTTGGGATGTCATTCGTGTACATCATTTTTAAAGACGGCATTGATTTTTACTGGAGTCGTTCGAGAATTCTCGAAAAGTTAAATTCACTTCCTGCCGGTACTTTGCCAGCGGGGGTTCAGCCTGTTCTTGGACCAGATGCAACTGCACTGGGACAGATATTCTGGTATACCCTCGAAGGGCGGGATCCCAAAACAGGAGAGCCGAATGGAGGATGGGATCCTCAGGAGTTAAGGACAATACAGGATTTCTATGTTAAATATGGATTATCCACTGCCGAAGGTGTGGCTGAGGTAGCTTCGGTCGGTGGATTTATTAAAGAGTACCAGGTTGACCTGAATCCTGAAGCGCTCAAAGCATACGGTGTATCTGTAATGGATGTAATGAATGCGGTTCGCAAGAGCAATCTCGATATTGGCGCAGAAACTATTGAATTGAATAATGTAGAATATATTATTCGTGGCCTTGGATATATAAAAAATCTGGATGACATTGAAAGTTCGGTTGTAGCTGTCAGAAACAATATTCCTGTCCGGATAAAGGATGTAGCCCATGTTGCTTATGGCCCGGCAACAAGGCGCGGTGGACTTGACAAGGGTGGTTCCGAAGCGGTTGGTGCGGTGGTGGTTGCCCGGTATGGTTCAAATCCAATGGAGGTTATTAACAACGTTAAAGAAAAAATAAAAGAAATTGATTCCGGCCTGCCGCAAAAGACAATGCCTGATGGCAGCATTTCAAAGGTTACTGTTGTTCCATTCTACGACCGTACAGGTTTGATCAGGGAAACTATAGGAACCCTGGAATCTGCACTTTCGCATGAAATTCTTATCAGTATTATCGTCATCATAGTACTGTTAATAAACCTGAGAGCTTCGATAATTATTTCGGGACTGCTTCCAATTGCAGTCCTGATGGCATTCATTTTAATGCGTTTTTTTGGAATGGATGCAAATATAGTGGCTCTGTCAGGGATTGCTATCGCTATTGGTGTTATGGTGGATATCGGGATTATCTATGTTGAAAACATTACCAGGCATCTTGAGATGCCTCAAAACCACAACCTTCATGGTAAGCCTTTGCTTTTGCTTATCCAAAAAGCCACATTTGAAGTTTCCCCTGCTGTAACAACAGCACTGGCTACTACCATTGTCAGTTTCCTTCCGGTTTTTGCAATGCAGGCTGCTGAAGGAAAACTGTTCCGTCCTTTGGCATTTACCAAGACATTTGCCCTGTTATCTTCATTATTATTAGGAATCATTGTACTGCCTACACTTGCTCATATTATTTTTTCCATTCGTTTTGATACCAAAAAAATAAAGAGAATATGGAATGGCAGCTTAATAGCGGCAGGACTATTATTCACAATCACATGGGGAATATGGCCAGCTCTGGCGCTGACAGCTATAGGTATCAATAATCTGCTCGATTATCGCTGGTCTGAAAAACGCAGTGCGTATCCCAATTACATTAATATAGGCATTACGCTGCTTGTTGCATTGTATTGGCTGGCTGATAAATGGCTTCCCCTTGGAGCTCATAACAGCACGCTTATAAACTTCCTGTTTGTAGCGGGAATTGTTGCTGTTATCCTGAGTGTTCTCTTGCTCATGGTTCATAACTACGAACGTATTATCCGCTGGTGTCTTGCACACAAATGGAAATTTCTGCTGATCCCTGCATTTACATTATTCTTAGGGATGCTGGCCTGGCAGGGTTCCGATAAAATATTCGGGTTTGTAGCATCAGGAATGGAAAAAACAGGATGGAAAAGTTTCAGACAAACATCTTTCTGGCAGGGGACTTTAAAGGCATTTCCGGGGACAGGAAAAGAGTTTATGCCTTCACTTAATGAAGGTTCATTTTTGCTTATGCCAACCAGTATGCCGCACTCCGGTATTGAAAAGAACCTGGAATACATTAAAACACTGGACAAGCGCCTTTCTAATATTCCGGAAGTAGAAATGGCAGCAGGAAAATGGGGACGTGTTAACTCGGCTCTTGATCCGGCCCCTATCCAGATGTTTGAAAATACTATAAACTATCGGTCAGAATACATTCTTGATGAAAACGGTCACCGGATGCAATTCAAAGTAGATAAAAAAGGTTATTATATCCTGAAGGACAACTCAAAATATAATCCGCAAATTCAATCTTTCCGGGTTATTCCTGCTGATAGTCTAATTCCGGATAATAAAGGAGAATACTTTCGACAATGGCGACCTCAGATCAAAAAGCCGCTGGATATCTGGAACGAAATTGTAAAAGTTACCAATATTCCGGGATTGACCTCCGCGCCTAAATTACAACCCATTGAAACGCGTCTTGTGATGCTCTCTACAGGGATGCGTGCCCCTATGGGGCTTAAAGTATATGGACCTGATCTTGAGACAATAGAACAAGCGGGCATGCAATTCGAACAAGCCCTGAAAGAAGTCCCTTCAGTTAAAGCTTCCTCGGTATTTTATGACCGTGCCGTGGGAGCACCCTATATAGAAATAAAACTCAATCGTGAAGCGATGGCACGTCATGGGATGACCATTAGCGATGTCCAGGAGATTTTACAGGTTGCTATCGGAGGAATGTCATTAAGCACTTCAGTTGAGGGACGTGAACGTTTTCCCATAAGAGTTCGCTATGCACGTGAATTAAGGGATAATCCGGAGGATTTAAAACGTATTCTGGTCCCATCCATGAATGGCGTGCAGATTCCCCTGGGTGAAATTGCTGATATAAACTATACCCGTGGTGCACAGATGATCCGCAGTGAAAATACTTTTCTTGTCGGTTACGTGATCTTTGACATGGTTGAGAACAAAGCAGAGGTGGATGTGGTTGAAGAAGCTGATAAAGTACTGAAACAGGATATTGAATCCGGCAAATTAATGCTCCCTGCCGGAGTATCCTATAAGTTTGCAGGCAATTATGAACAGCAGGTCAGGGCTACCAAACGCCTTGCAATTGTAATTCCTATAAGTCTGTTGATGGTCTTTCTCTTGCTCTTTTTTCAGTTCCGTACTGTAACAGCCTCATTTATTCACTTTTCAGGAGTGTTTGTGGCATTTGCCGGTGGATTTATCATGCTTTGGCTTTACGGACAGGGATGGTTCCTGAATTTTTCCGTAGCGGGGATCAACCTGCGTGATTTGTTTCAAATGCACACCATAAACCTTAGTGTTGCCGTGTGGGTCGGATTCATCGCTCTCTTCGGTATTGCGACCAATGATGGAGTTATTATGGGAACATATATCCATCAGGTTTTCGAAGAGAAGCATCCTGAAACTGTCCATGATGTAAGAGAGGCAGTAGTGACAGCAGGTATGAAGCGTGTGCGTCCTGCAATGATGACGACCGCTGTTGCAGTCATCGCACTTTTACCTGTCCTCACTTCAACAGGTAAAGGAGCAGATATTATGGTCCCGATGGCCATACCCACTTTCGGGGGAATGATAATCCAGGTGATGACCGTTTTTGTCGTGCCTCTTTTCCAATCCATATGGAGAGAAGGAGATGTTAAACGCCGTGCAAGGGAACATAATTTTGAATCGTAAAATGACCTGAATCATGATAAAATCATTTAAATATATATTGATATTTGCCATTGTTGCAGAATTCAGCGAAAGTTTTGGCCAGAGTCAGAATGATCCAAATGATTCCTTGTATTATTATCTTGAGCTGGCTGCAAAAAATAATCCTGCAGTACTGCAAAAATTCTACGATTATCAGGCAGCGCTTCAAAAAATTCCACAGGTTGGAAGTCTGCCCGACCCTGAACTAAGCATTGGAGTATTCCTTAAACCAATGGAACTTATAAGTGGAAATCAGGTTGCTGATATAAAATTGATGCAGATGTTTCCCTGGTTTGGAACATTAAAAGCTGCAAAAGATGAGATGAGCCTAATGGCAAAAGCCAAATATGAATCATTCCGTGAAGCAAAATTGCAGGTCTTTTATGATGTTCAGAGCACCTGGTATGAACTCTATAAAATAAATCAGGCAATAAATATTTCCGATAAAAATCTTCAGATCCTGAAGACAATTGAGCGATTGGCCTTAGTACGGTTTAGAACTTCAGATGCCAGTAGTAGCGGAACATCATCCTCATCTATGAATACTGGTAATTCAATGCAATCACAAGGTTCGTCGGTCGGTACTTCAGGAATGCAGAGTATGTCAGGTGTCCAGGCAACTACACCTCCTTCAGTAAGCGGATCCTCTTCTTCTATACAGGAAAATGCTATGGGAAACACTTCGGGTGGTTCAGGCCTGACAGATTTATACCGCATACAAATAGAAATCGGTGACCTTGAAAATAATATTGCCCTTCTTAAGAACCAGCAAAGTACACTTACTGCAAAATTCAACAGTTATCTTAACAGGCCTGTGCAGTCAGACGTTACTGTTACT
>JBGPAO010000127.1:0-9084 GCA_041480755.1 Bacteroidia bacterium | reverse complement strand
TTATCTGCTGTATCTGTCAAATTAGCATCCTGTTCAGAAGACTCAAATAAAATGAATGATTAGCTTATGTATATCGTAGGGGCAATAATAGGATTCTTAATACTGGTTTACCTTCTGTTTGTGTTGATCAGACCTGAAAAATTTTAAAAATGAAATTCCTTGATTTTATTCAAATTGTCTTGTTTGTTTTTGCACTTATTGGTCTTACACCAATATTGGGCAATTACATGGCAAAAGTATTTAGCGGAGAAAAACATATCCTGAAACCTGTTTTGGGTTGGCTGGAACGTATATTATATCGCCTTGCGGGTGTTGATCACCGGGAAGAAACAAACTGGAAATTGTATACATTCGGATTACTTGCTTTCAACCTGGTGGGATTTTTATTTCTATTTCTTTTACAAATTGGGCAATCCTGGTTACCACTGAATCCTTCAAAACTAGGGAATATATCCTGGCATTCAGCCTTTAATACTGCTGTCAGTTTTATGACCAATACCAATCTCCAGGGATATGCAGGGGAAACTACCATGAGCTATCTTGTACAGATCCTGGGATTAACTGTGCAGAATTTTGTCAGTGCTGCAACAGGCATAGCTGTATTATTGGCATTAATTAGGGGTATAGTCAGGAGAACAACTGATAAATTAGGAAACTTCTGGGTCGATCTTACCCGTTCAATACTTTATGTCTTAATTCCCCTGTCGTTTGTGCTTGCAATAATTCTTATCGGGCAAGGAGTTATACAAAACTTTAAACCTTATGAAACTGCACATACTCTCGAGGGAACTGAACAGGTTATCCCAATGGGCCCTGCAGGTTCACAGATAGCTATTAAACAGCTTGGAACGAATGGTGGCGGTTTTTTTAATGCTAATAGTGCTCATCCATTTGAAAATCCAACACCTTTCAGCAATTTTCTTGAAATGCTGGCTATACTTCTTATACCGGCATCATTGACATTTACCTATGGGAAAATGGTTGGTTCTATCCGGCACGGATGGATTATTTTCATTTCGATGTTAGTTTTATTTCTGGCTGGTTTATCTATTTCACTTTATGCAGAATATTCACCTATTACAGCTTTCAGTAATTATTCTCTGATGGAGGGTAAAGAAACCCGGTTTGGTATTACCAACAGCATATTATGGTCAGTATCAACGACAGCAGCGTCTAATGGTTCGGTAAATACGATGCATGACAGTTTGTCTCCTGTTGCAGGCATGGTTGGAATAGTTAACATAATGCTGGGCGAAGTAATATTCGGCGGAGTCGGATCAGGATTATATGGTATGGTGATTTTTATTATCCTGACGGTATTTATCGCGGGATTAATGGTTGGGCGCACACCGGAATATCTCGGGAAAAAAATTGAGGCTTTTGAGGTACAAATGTCAATTGTTGCTGTATTGATACCAAGTCTTTCCATACTTATTTTCAGCGCAGTGGCATCTTCCGTAAAAGCAGGGCTTTCGGGTTTGAATAACCCGGGTCCTCATGGTTTTTCAGAGATTCTGTATGCATATGCCTCTGCTGCCGGGAACAATGGCAGCACTTTTGCCGGATTAACGATTAACACTGTATTTTATAATCTAACGCTGGGATGTGGGATGCTTCTTGGACGTTTCGGCGTGATAATCCCCGTGATGGCCATTGCAGGTAACCTGGCCGGGAAAAAAATAACGCCGTTTTCATCAGGGACATTCCGTACCGATACGTGGTTATTCATCGGACTGCTTATTTCAGTGGTATTGATTATCGGCGGATTAACTTTTTTCCCGGCTCTATCACTGGGCCCCATTGTCGAACACCTGCTTCTAAAAGGTGGTATAATATTTTAATTCTGACGGGAATGAAAAGCAAACAAAATATAAGCCTGTTTAACAAAAAGCTTTTGTTTAATGCTGTTAAGGATTCTTTTATAAAGCTTAATCCACTGGCTCTGATTAAAAATCCGGTCATTTTTCTTGTAGCTCTTGGTGCAGCTCTTACAAGCATCATGGTTGCAATTGGGATCATGAAGGGCAATTATTCAGGATTTCATATGCAGATCGCCATCTGGTTATGGTTTACCGTCCTGTTCGCAAACTTTTCGGAAGCCATTGCTGAAAGAAAAGGTAAAGCCCAGGCTGAGAACCTTAAAAAGAACCGGACTCAAATCAGGGCACGAAGAATCCATGATTCAGTTGAAAAGATTGTTTTTGCTACGGAACTGAAAAAAGGTGATCTGGTAATTTGCCAAACAGGTGATATTATCCCCTCTGACGGAGAGGTTATTGAAGGCATTGCCAGTGTTGATGAATCAGCTGTCACTGGTGAATCTGCTCCGGTTATACGTGAAAGCGGCGGCGACCGAAGTGCCGTAACCGGTGGCACAAAAGTCATAAGTGACAGGATAGTCATCAAAATTACTTCAGAACCCGGAAATACCTTTATCGACCGAATGATTGCACTGGTAGAGGGAGCAAAACGACAGAAAACACCCAATGAAATAGCACTTTCTATTTTACTCTCGGGTTTATCCATTATTTTCCTGCTGGCTGTTGTCACACTTCCCCCATTCTTCGGATACAGCCTGAAATCTTCGGGATTGCCCCTTTCTCAAAACCTTTCACTGCCAGTATTAATAGCACTTCTGGTATGTCTTATCCCGACCACTATTGCAGGTTTGCTGAGTGCAATAGGTATCAGCGGAATGGACAGATTGCTGCAGCGCAACGTTGTTGCCACAAGCGGCCGGGCTATTGAAGCTGCCGGGGACGTGGATGTACTGCTTCTTGATAAAACAGGAACAATAACCCTGGGTAACCGTATGGCAATAGATTTTATTCCAGCTGATGGTATAAGCAGGGAAGAACTTGCTGATGTAGCTCAGCTATCCTCTTTGTCGGACGAAACACCTGAAGGGCGTTCAGTTGTTATCCTGGCAAAAGAAAAATATGGAATAAGAGGCAGGGATATTCATCAGCTCGATGCAGTTTTTATACCCTTTACGGCTCAATCAGGTATGAGTGGGGTAGATCTTAAGACCTCCTCAGGAAATACCAGACACATCCGTAAAGGTTCATTTGAAGCTATCCGCTCGTTCAGTTTAAATAATAACGGCTTTTTCCCCAAAAAGGTTGAAGACATAGCAACAGAACTTTCCCGCCACGGATCAACACCGCTGGTCGTGGCCGAAGATCACCATGTATTAGGTATTATTCATCTGAAGGATATTGTTAAAGGGGGAATAAAACAACGTTTTGGACAACTCCGGAACATGGGGATTAAAACAGTGATGTTAACCGGTGATAATCCTTTGACAACTGCAGCTATTGCGGCCGAAGCCGGTGTGGATGACTTCCTTGCACAGGCCAAACCTGAAGATAAGCTTATGCGTATCCGACAGGAGCAGGCTGCAGGGCACCTGGTGGGTATGATCGGAGATGGTACAAATGATGCGCCTGCACTTGCACAAGCAGATGTGGGCATAGCTATGAATACCGGCACCCAGGCAGCCCGTGAAGCCGGAAATATGATTGATCTCGACAGTAATCCGACAAAGCTTATTGAAGTTGTGGAACTGGGAAAACAACTGCTTATGACACGTGGTGCTCTCACAACTTTCAGCATTGCAAACGATGTGGCAAAATATTTTGCCATCATACCGGCTATTGCTGTTTCACTTTATGCTAGTGAAACAGGCTCCGGACCGCTCTCAGCCCTGAATATCATGCACCTGGCTTCTCCACAAAGTGCCATCCTCAGTGCTGTCATTTTCAATGCACTGATTATCATTCTGTTAATTCCCCTTGCACTCAAAGGCATACGATACAGACCTGTGTCCTCAGGTGAAGCATTGATACGTAACCTTCTTGTTTATGGACTGGGTGGCCTTGCAGCTCCCTTCCTCGGAATCAAAATAATCGATTTGTTATTAAACGTATAATTTTCAATTATGGAATATTTAATTAGAGATCTTATAGAAAAACTTACTGAAAAGAAAAGGCAGGAATTAACCTTTATAGAGCATTATAGTGCTAATAATGCACATGGATCAATTTTGCTTAAAACAGGCAAAATTATCGAGATAGAAAACCTAATTAAAGATCTTGAAGAATTGCTTCAATATAACTCAGGTATAAAATGACCTATTCAATTAGTCTGATACCTGCCGGGAGGTAGTGCCTGACATCCTGCAACCAATAACATAGTTTAACCAATTCGCATGATGAAAAAGCAATTTTTGATCTCATTAAGGATCCTGTTACTGTTTTCCCTCATAACTGGTATTATTTACCCTGTTTTTGTTACCGGAATAGCAAACCTGTTATTTAAAGATAAAGCGGGTGGGAGTTTAATAAAGAGTAACAGCCAGGTAATTGGTTCATCATTAATAGGCCAGGCTTTCGACAGTTTAACCTACTTCTGGCCACGTTCCTCAGCAATTAATTATAACCCTTTACCATCCGGAGGTTCAAATCTGGGCCTAACAAATGAGAAACTCAGACAACAATACATAAAGCTGGAACAATACTTTCGCATGGCAAACGGTTTACAACCTGGAACCTCTGTACCACCAGAAATGATATTTAATTCGGGTAGCGGTCTGGATCCCCATATTTCACCACATGCTGCCCTTTTGCAGGTTGAAAGGATTGCAAAAGCACGGAATTTTACCGTCAATCAGAGAAATGAGCTTCTGATCCTGATTACAAAACATATTGAGGAACCTCAGTTTCATTTGTTCGGGCAGGAAAGAATTAATGTTTTTATGCTAAATTTAGAATTGGATAAAATAGATGAATACCAACGGTCATATTAGGCCTGATCCTGACGAATTGCTAGCATCTTTAAAACTAGAAGAGGAGATCAGTAAGCAAGGTAAGCTCAAGATTTTTTTTGGTATGTGTGCCGGAGTTGGTAAGACCTATACAATGCTGCAAACCGCTCGGATTGATAAATCGAAGGGAGAGGATGTGATCATTGGATATATTGAAACTCATAACAGGCAGGAAACTATTGCCCTGGTTGAAGGCCTTGAAATAATACCCAGGAAAAAGGTTGAATACAAAGGTATCTGGTTGGAAGAAATGGACCTGGATTTAATTATTTCCCGTAAGCCAAAAATTGTGCTTATTGATGAGCTTGCACATAGCAATGCTCCCGGAAGTCGTCATCTGAAACGATACCAGGATATACAGGAGTTATTGGACAACGGTATAAATATATATACGACATTAAATGTTCAGCATCTTGAAAGCCATACCGATACTGTTTCACAAATTACAGGCATTATTGTGAGGGAAAGCGTGCCAGATGAAATTTTTGAAAAAGCTGAGGAGATTGAACTCGTGGATATTACTCCGGATAAGCTGCTTGAGAGGCTTTCTGAAGGAAAGGTTTATACTGCAGAGCAGTCAAAAGAGGCTGTCCGGAGTTTTTTCAGGAAAGGGAACATTACTGCATTGCGTGAAATGTCTCTCCGTATTGTGGCTGATCGGGTTGACAAGCAGTTGCGCCACTATATGCAGAACAAAAATATTCCGGGTCCGTGGAAATCAGGTATGCATCTGATGGTGGTTATCGGATCCAGTCCGCACTCAGCAAAACTTGTCCGCTGGGCAAAAAATTTGTCATATACATTGAGTACGAGCCTTCTTGCTTTGAATGTTGAAACTCCCAAACCTTTAAATCAGAAACAGAAAGATCAACTCAGTAAGAATATTAGCCTGGCAAAACAATTGGGAACAGAATTTATCACAACATCAGGCAGCGATATTGTAAAGGCTATCCTCGCTGTTGCTCAGAAAGAAAACATTACACATATCATTATCGGTAAGCCCCGTCGATGGAATCTATTTCCTTTTTTTTCTCCCAGAAGTTTCATTCAACGACTTATCCGGGATAGTGGGAATATTGATGTTTATGTCCTCGGTTCTGACCAGACAGGTGATAATGAGGAAACTAAAAGTATATCATTCCCGGGATTTACTTCCCACATTTCCGAATATATCCTAACTTCTGTTATTATCGGAATAACAGCAGCTATTTGTTTTCCGTTGTCGAAAGAAACGGGTTATCAGGTTATTTCATTTATTCTGCTGTTTGTGGTTTCTATCCTTGCGACATTCCAGGGAATTGGTCCAATTCTTTTAGCTTCCACTCTGAGCGCTCTTGTCTGGAACTATTTATTCATCCCTCCCCGTTTTACTTTTCATATTGAAAGAGCAGAAGATATCATGATGTTCGGCATGTTCTTTTTTATTGCCCTTGTTAATGGTGTCTTAACATCCAGAGTACGAAGACAGGAGCGGCTTACAAGCGATCGTGAAGAACGAACAAATGCCCTTTTTCAGCTTACTAAAGAGTTATCGCAGGCATCAGGTATAGCCGACATTGTTTCAATTGCCTCAAGAAGTATAAAAAAGTATTTTAGGTTGGAGTCTATTTTCATTCTTCAGGATGGAAACAATAATCTTAAAGAAAAACCTGAGACCGGTTCAGATATTACTTTTTCCCTGAATGAATTCAGTATTGCCTCATGGACATATAAACATTCAAAAAAGGCCGGGAAATTCACCGATACATTACCATCCGGTGAGTATACTTTCTATCCATTAACCGGTACCAGTATCAAGTCAGGAGTAATCGCTGTAAAACTAATAAAACCTTTTACCGGAGACCTTGGGATTTTCTGGGACACTTTTCTTACTCAGATATCTAATGCCATTGAACATGAATTTCTTGATGAACTTGCCCGCAAAGCACGTTTCCTTGATGAATCGGACAAACTGTATAAAGCACTTTTCAGTTCAATATCCCATGAATTGCAGATTCCTGTAGCCACTATAATGGGCGCCTCAGATACACTGCTTGCAACCAGACATAACATGGAAATCAGGGAGGAACTATACCGGGAAATATTTAAAGCATCATTCAGGTTAAACAGATTAATTGAAAATCTTCTGAATATGTCCCGGCTGGAAAGTGGACGTATCTCTCCACGGGTAAACTGGTGCGATGTACGGGACCTGGTCAATAAGGTGACAGGAAACCTCCAGGATGAATTAAAACCGTTTAGCCTGCACATTGTTGTTCCCGATGATATACCCCTGGTAAAGCTCGACTTCGGCTTAATGGAACAGGTTTTGTATAATCTGGTACACAATGCCTGTCAGTACGCATACCCTTCAACTACTATCCGGATAAAAGCTTATTATGACCACGAACATTTACACCTGGAGGTTATGGACAGGGGACCAGGTTTCCCCGCGGATGCACTGCCTCTTTTGTTTAACAAATTTTACAGGGTGGAAGGGACAAAATCCGGTGGAAGCGGCCTTGGTTTGTCTATTGTTAAAGGATTTGTGGAAGCTCATAAAGGAAAAGTAATTGCAGAAAACAGGAAAAATGGTGGAGCCCGTTTTATTATAATAATTCCCTCTGAAGTTCCTGAGATGAATAATATACCTTAGACAGCCAATAAATGAATACTGATGAATCCATCAAAACCCACATTATTAATTACAGAGTCAGGAATCGGTTACCGCTTTGGAGAATAAATAGAGAAATCGATAGAAGAATATGACAAAGCAATCAGGTTCAATCCGAATGAAATGATATATTAGTTTTACCATTAAAGTAAGGTATTGCTAAAAAATATCAAATTCTGAACCTTAGTAGAATTCTTAGGAGGTTGAATATATCAATTTCAGGCCATCGGTCTTAATTTCTTTCCGAAGCAATATGCATCATTGCCTTATTCAAACTCATTCATGGAATAAATTCTGAGTGTCATATGATTTCGGTTATCTTTAAATCAAAAATGTCAATCATAAAAACCATAGCCGGAATCAATATTCGTTCGCTGATCTCAGGCCTGATTATTCCTTTATTGTTCAATTGCATAGCATGCCATGGCTATCGCCAGGACTGGAAGAGAGGCCTGGATTCTTCCGGAATGTCAGATTCAACCAAAGAGAGTGGAGCTCTTGATGAATACCAGTTGGTTAATACCATGCTGGTTTTACCCAAACATCCTAGTCCAGGGGAAGTATTCCGCATTTTGGCGATCGGAGGGGTAAATATCCGGAAAGCGCTGATCATCGTCAGCGGTCCATCAGGTAGTTTAGAATCCCTGAAAAGTAAAACCGGAGAGGAATTGCCTTATTGGCGGATTGATGATTTTACCGGAAGTTCTGCTGGTAAATATATGGTCACTTTAATTGCGGATAAAAAGGTGGTCAGTAATCTGGAGTTTATCATTTCTCAAAGGGAAGTGACACCCCCAACTGGTGTAGTATGGAATACCCTCCGTGGATGGGACAGCAGTATGGAGGTAATCTATTCTGCCTGGATAAACGCTTTGTTTCATGGCTGCGACGAGCACGCTTCCTGGTCTCGGCTCCATGAGGTGACCGAAAATCAAAATCAGAATTTCCTTTACGACTACCTCTCCCTGGGGGAAGATGACCTTAACGGGAAAAACAGGGTGATTATGCAGCCTGATTGTGCCGATAATCCATTTTTCCTGAGGGCATATTTTGCATGGAAACTGGGTCTCCCATTTGGTTACCATGTGTGCGACAGGGGCAGCCTTTGGCATAATCCCAAAGCCGGTCAATGGATCACAAATGAAACTCCCAGCTCGAAAACCCATCCGACACTGGCATTCAATGACTTTCTTAGAAGGGTAATGGATGGTGTCCATTCAGGCACGGCCCGAACTGCATTGGATGATGAAAATTCCGATTATTACCCCGTTTTACTTGAACGTGGAGCCTTGCGTCCTGGTACTGTTTTTGCTGATCCTTACGGACATACGCTTATCATCGTAGGCTGGGTACCACAAACCAATGACCATCCGGGATTACTTCTTTCAGTAGATGCCCAACCCGATGGAACAGTAGGAATCAAAAGGTTTTGGAAAGGGAATTTTCTGTTTAACACCTCAGGAGTGGTCGGGGAACCAGGATTTAAGACTTTTCGTCCCATTTCGGTGAATGAGGGTGTGCCATGCCTGATGCAAAACAATGCACTAACCGCATCAGCGGGATTCGTCCCCTTCTCACTTCAGCAGAGAAAGATGAATAACGATGT
>JBGPAO010000126.1:0-9118 GCA_041480755.1 Bacteroidia bacterium | reverse complement strand
GGTACAAGGTACAGGATACAAGGTACAAGGTACATGGTACAGGGTTGGAGGTTACAAGTTACAGGTTAGTTCGGGTGATATTTAGTTAGTAAAGCGCAGCGAAATATCATAACCGAACCAATCCCTGGAGTATGTAGGGATCTCAATGATACTGTGGAACTTTACATTTTATTTTTTAATAAGTAATACCAGATTCTCAATATGGTAGGTTTGGGGGAACATGTCGACCGGCTGGACCCTGGAGATTTCATATTGAGATGATAAAAGGTTAATATCTCTTGCCTGGGTTGCGGGATTACAACTTATATAAATTATTTTTTGAGGGGAAGCTTTCAGAATTGAATTTATAACTTCAGGGTGCATACCAGCACGCGGGGGATCTGTGACAACAACATCAGGGTATCCCTCTTGCAGGAAAAGTTCTTCATTCAGGACATCCCTTATATCGCCGCAGATGAATGAGGTATTTGTTATGTTGTTAACCGAAGAATTCATCCTTGCATCGCGGACTGCCTCGTCAACCGATTCAATGCCGATTATCTTCCGGGCAAGCCCTGCAAGGAAGATAGCAATTGTACCTGTCCCTGTATAAAGATCGTAAACTGTTTCATTCCCTTTAAGTCCGGCATAATCCTTCACCAGCCTGTACAATACAAGGCCCTGTGCTGCATTGGTCTGGAAAAAGGATTTTGGACCGATCCTGAATTCGAGGTTGTCCATCCTTTCAATAATGTGGTCTTTGCCTGAAAAAAGAAAAAATTCAAGATCATAAATTGAATCATTTGCTTTTGAATTAATGGCATACATTAATGAAGTAATTTCCTTACAGATGTCCCTGATATGACTAAGGATTTTATTAATCGCATCGGTATCATTCTCAAAAAAGATCAGCGCAACCATTACCTCACCGGTCAGGGATGTCCTGATAATAAGATTCCTCAGTAGTCCGGTATGATTCAGCATATCGAAGTAAATGAATGATTCATCGGTAGTATAGTCCCTGATTGTCTGGCGGATGGAGTTTGAAGGTTCCGGCTGAAGCCAGCAGTTTTTCAGATCAAGTATTTTATCAAATTTTGAACGGATATGAAATCCAAGTCCTTTTTTTTCGGTTATTTTTCCTTGCTCCAGTATTTCTTCCCTGCTTAACCAACGGCGGTTAGAAAAGGTGAATTCCAACTTGTTCCTGTAGAATTTTTCTGATAATGAACCAATTATTGGTTCGATGGGGGGTAAAGAGACTTTCCCTATCCTGGTGAGGATATCAGTAACCTCTTTCTGTTTATAATAAAGCTGTTCATTGTATTTAAGGTCCTGCCACTTACATCCACCGCAGGTACCGAAATGCTCACAGAAAGGAGTTGCTCTTTTATCGGATAATGCAGGAAACCGGACAGCATATCCTTCCTGGTATGATTTCCTGCGCCTTGTTAACTGGATGTCGACAACATCACCAGGCAGAGCATTTGATACAAATGTGACAAAATTATCAATCCGGGCAAGGGCTTTCCCCTGAGCAGCTATATCGGTAACAGTCACCTGTTTAATTAATGGCAATCTTTTATTTCCCAAATGAAGGTTATTAATGGTTCGAATGAACTGATTTTAAAAACCCTTTATCTATTCAGAACCAGGTAAAACCTGATTATTTTATACTTACTTTGCAATCTTTGCAAAGATAATCCGAATGGATCAGTCTTTGGCATAAAACAACATTTTTGACAGTTAAATAAGCTGTAATATCAGAGCCAATTTTTATGATTTCACTGGATAATATCAGTGTCAGTTTTGGAGGGCAGGAAGTGCTGATGGATGTTTCGCTCGTCATTAATCCCCGCGACAGGATAGGGCTGGTAGGCAGGAATGGTGCCGGCAAAACCACCCTGCTGAGGATCATTGCAGGCCTGATTAAGCCGACTGAAGGAAAAGTGGTCAGGCCGGATATTCTTGTAGTAGGATACCTGCCACAGCAAATGAAATGCAAAGACAGCGGTACTCTCTGGGAAGAAGTCAAATCAGCTTTTTCTGAAATAAAGGCTCTTGAAGAAGAGATCAATCGGATTCAAAAGCAGCTTGAGCAAAGTCATACAGTACATGATGAAGACTATCACTCACTGGTTCAGAGATATACAGAACTGACTGAACGATTTAACCTGCTTGGAGGGAAATCACTTGAGGCAACCATTGAACAAACTCTTAACGGGCTTGGATTCAGGCGGGATGAATTTCACAAACCGACCAGCGAATTCAGCGGAGGATGGAGGATGAGGATTGAACTGGCAAAGCTTTTGCTTGGCAACAGGGATATTTTGCTGCTTGACGAACCCACGAATCATCTCGACATAGAATCTATACAATGGCTGGAGGGATTTCTGGGGAATTACCAGGGGGCAGCGGTAATAATATCCCATGACAGGGCATTTCTGGATGCTGCAACCAGGAGGACAGTTGAGATAAGTATGGGCTCTGTTTATGATTACAAGGTTCCCTATTCTGAGTTCAGGAAACTGAGGCAGGAAAGGAGAGAACAACAGCTTGCAGCTTACCGCAACCAGCAGAAGAAGATTGAATCCAAAGAAAGATTTGTGGAACGATTCAGGTATAAACCAACTAAAGCATCCCAGGTTCAGTCGCGGATAAGGCAGCTTGAAAAGATGGAAAGAATCGAAATAGAAACTGAGGATGATGCTGTTTTCAATGTCAGATTCCCTTCTGCACCCAGGTCAGCTGCCGTAGTAATTGAAACATCAGGTCTGACTAAACAATTTGGAAGCAAGGTTGTTTTGAGAGATGTAAGCATAGTTATTACACGAGGCGAGAAAGTGGCTTTTGTCGGGAAAAATGGAGAAGGCAAGACAACTCTGTCAAGAATTATAGCCGGGGAACTTGATTATAGCGGAAAACTTAAAACAGGTATGAATGTCCAGAAAGGTTATTATGCCCAGAATCAGGATGAAATCATGCTTGAGGACAGGTCGGTATTTGAAACACTGGATTATGAGGCTGTGGGGGAGATAAGGACACAAACAAGGAATTTGCTGGGAGCATTTCTTTTTCATGGTGATGATATTGATAAACCCGTTAAAGTTCTGTCGGGCGGTGAGCGTTCCCGGCTTGCCATCGCAAGGCTTCTTCTCAGGCCACATAACCTTTTAATTCTTGACGAACCGACCAATCATCTTGATATGCGTTCAAAAGATATTTTAAAACAGGCTTTATTGAATTATGATGGCACGTTGATTGTGGTATCACATGACAGGGAATTCCTTGATCGCCTGGTTGAAAAAATATTTGAAATAAGAGATGGCAGGGTAAAAGAATATATCGGCGGTATTTATGATTTTCTGCGAAGGAGAAAAATTGAAAATCTTGCGGAACTTAACAGGTTAGAAAAGCAGATGAATGCTCCGGGAGAAAATAAAATACGGATAAATAAGTTAGAATATGAAAGGAAGAAAGAATATGAAAGGCAAATCCGTAAGGTTGAAAGGCAGATCCATCTGTCGGAAGAGCACATTGCATACCTGGAAAAGGAGCTGGAAAAGTTACATAACAGGATGAGCGGTCAGGAAGTGGTAGATGATGAGGAAGTCTTTAAAACCTATGAAAAGACCGCTGCCTTGCTTTCATCAGAGATGCAAAAATGGGAAAGACTGAATATGGAAATAGAAGGATTAAAAAATAAATAATTATTTTAGATTCCGGTAATGACCAGGTATATTTTAAATATTTCGGTTTTAATTATCTTTCTCGCAGGCGGATGTTCCAATCTGGTGAGGTATACTACACCGTCTGTCACGAAGAACGTGGCTTCTATATATAATCCTTCCAGCACTCCCTTGCACCCGGAGTTTGTAGTATATCATGAAAGGCCTGATATATCGCGGCTTTATTTAAAAATATTCACACAAGAAATTTTATTCAATCAGGCAAACAGGGAAGGGAAATATATGGCATTGATTGAGGTCCATTACGAGTTGCGGGAAGTGATTAATGGTAACGAAAGCGAGGCTGTAGCCGACAGTGCAACTATTTCCTATAATCTTGACCGGAATGAGATCAAGGATATTTTCCTGGCATCAATATCGTTAAGGGCTTTTCAGGACAGGATTTATTCCCTTAAGGTCAGCACGACTGATAAATTGCGCAACAAGAGCAACATTTCATTTATTGATGTGGATAAATCTTCGGTGAATACAGCACAGAACTTCAAGGTTATTGCATTTCGCACCGGCTATCCTTCTTTTAACAAAGTGTTCAACCGCAATGACGTGTTTTTCGTAACTTATGCAAGAAGGGAGATTGACAGTATTTATGTAAAATATTACAGGAACACATTCCCCCTGCCAAGGCCGCCTGTGACAAACCTGACATCGGCACGGCCTGAGTTTATTCCTGACAGCGTTTTTGTTTATCCATACAGGGATACAATCAGTTATCTGCTACCTTATGAAGGAATGTATCATATCCAGGTGGACCCCAGCCAGCAGGGAGGATTGACTTTATTTAATTTTGGTGAATCGTATCCGAGAGTAACGACAATTGATGAGATGATTGGACCTCTGGCATACCTGACATCATCAGTAGAGTTTGATGATTTAATAAATCAGACCAATAAGAAACTTGCCCTGGATAATTTCTGGCTGCAGACTACAGGGAATGTTGAGACATCAAGGGAGCTAATACGGATCTATTACAACCGTGTTTTCTTTGCCAATTATTACTTTTCATCATATAAGGAGGGCTGGAAAACGGACCGGGGCATGATGTTCATTGTTTACGGGCCGCCGAACGCGCTTACCAAATCTGCTGAAACAGAGATATGGACCTATTACAGGAAAAGAGGAAAGGAACCGTTAAGATTTACTTTCTCGAAAGTAGATAACCCTTATTCGGACAATGAATACCAGCTGGAAAGAGATTTTGTTAATTCAATGTGGCTTCAGGCGGTTCAAGACTGGCGAAAAGGGAAAGTTTTTTATACAGATAAGTTATAATGAAGTCCGGAGAAGAATTTATATATGGACTGAGGCCACTTATTGAAGCTATTGAATCGGGCAGGGAGATCGAACGGGTATTTATAAAGAAGAACCTTCAGGGGGAACTTTTCCGGCAGCTGTCTGATCTTGTCAAAAAGAGAGCCATCCCTTACCAGCTGGTCCCGGTTGAAAAACTTAACAGGATCACAAGGAAAAACCACCAGGGTGTCATTGCGCATATCTCCCATATCAGTTATCACTTTATAGATCAAGTTATTCCGGGAATATACGAAAGAGGTGAGGACCCATTGGTTATTCTTCTTGACAGCGTGACTGATGTAGGTAATTTTGGTGCCATTGCCCGGACAGCGGAATGTGCCGGAGTCCATGCTATAATTGTTCCCTGGCACGGATCAGCACCGGTCAACGCGGATTCCCTGAAGACTTCGGCGGGAGCGCTTAGCAGGATCCCGGTCTGCAGGGTGCAGAATATGCCCTATACTGTTAAGTTTTTAAAGAACAGCGGATTAAAGATCCTTTCAGCAACGGATAAAGCTGAAAAGCTATACTCCCAGGTGCATTTCACGGGTCCTCTGGCAATTATAGCCGGTTCAGAGGATAAGGGGATTGATCCGGGATTATTAAAGATAAGTGATGAACTGGTAAGGATTCCTTTGATGGGGCAGATCGCTTCATTGAATGTTAGTGTCGCAGCTGCCATTATTATATACGAAGCAGTAAGACAGCGAGGGGCCGGGAAGGAGACTCTAAAATCTAAACTCTAAATAAAAACTAAACTCGAAATCCTAAACACTAAACAAACTCGAAAAACGAGAATCGAAATACGAAACAAACCGAGAACCGAGAACCATTCCTCCCGTTTCAGTTGATAGGCAGTGATCTGTTAAATCCTTCTTCCAGCGAGATAAAGGTTTCGGTCCGGGCAACTCCCTGAATAGCCTGAAGCCTGTCTGTCAGCACCATCTTCAGATGTTCATTGTCTCTTGTATAGACCTTAATAAAAATTGAATAATTCCCGGTTGTGTAATGGCACTGGGTTACTTCCGGTATTTTGACAAGCTCATTCAGGACATTCTTGTAGAGGCTGGCTTTATCGAGGAAAATCCCCATATAAGCACAAGTCTTATATCCTATCTTTTTCGGATTAATTGTAAATCTTGATCCGGTGATTACCCCCATTTTCGTCAGTCTCTGAATACGCTGATGAATTGCCGCGCCTGAAACTTTGCATTCCCTGGCCACCTCCAGGTAGGGAATCCTGGCATTTCTGGTTATCATGGAAAGAATTTTCTTATCCAGACTATCAATTTGAAAGTTTTCTTCCATTATTTTATTAACAGTTTTAAAGATTGTAAAATTTTAGCCGTTTAAAATTACAAATTAATATTGAATATAAAATATCTTAAAAAATTTTGACTAATAATTTGAAAAGAAATAACAGTTTAATATTTTTACATTGGTTTTAGTTAGTAATTATGCAGGGGCCGGGAAATAAATTCTTCCTATTCCAATACTACCGGGTCTTGGCCTTTTCCCAGCCCCTTCTTTTTTATCCTCAGCGGGCCATATTTAATATTTATTTGAATCCAATTAGCCATTTTTCCCCTCAGATACGTTATATGGGAACTTACTGGCTTTAATGGTTTGTCTGCAGGGTATGCTGCTATTAAGCGTTTAAATAAATATTAAATATAGCCCGCTGAGATGGGTAGCCTGGAATTTGTGAATATAGCAATCTCATATTTTTTAACTTTATGACTGGTCATTAACTTTATGACTGGATTTGATATATAATATAGTTGTGTGCCATCATACGTCAAACATGAAACAAACAATGACAATATTACTGATACTATTTTGCTCTTGCCTTTATTGCCAGGAGAGATATGTTGTTATTGATCAACAGAAATATCGTATTAAAGAGTTTGGAAAAGGAGATATAACAGTCATATTTGAAAGTGGGATGTCAGATAGTATAGAGGTTTGGGGAGGAATTCCTGACTCCATTGCAAAATATACAAGAGTCTTTTTATATGACAGGGCTGATATTGGAAAATCGGATACATCAAGAATTGAAAGGACAATACCTAATATGGTACTTGAATTAAAAGCCATATTAGAAGATCAAAAAATAAATCCACCTTATATTTTAGTTGGACACTCATTAGGAGGTCTTATTACACGTTATTTTTCAAGTAATTATCCAAATGAAGTTAAGGGATTATTGCTTCTTGATCCTGCTCCCGAATCATATTGGAATAGTATGTCAAAGAGAGATTTAAATAAGTATATTAAAGGAGGGACAGAATGGTATGAGACAAAATTTCCTGAAAAATACAGACGTGAATGGTATCAGTTTATCCCAAATCTTGTTTATATGAATAACCTTAACATCGATAAGCATTTACCTTTAATCCTTGTGTCTGCGACAGCATGGAATTGGTACAAATATCATGAAGATATTTTAGAAGGGTTTGAGAATGCTAAACATGTAGAACTAGAAGGGGAACACCATATTTTTAAAAATCACCCAGATTTGATAGTTAAGTATATTAACGAATTATTAAATAAGTAATTACGACACCCATCGAAGTATCTTTTTATTTGACCTAAAACTAAAGAGATGAAAAAAATACAATTAATATTTTTGTTAAATATTTTATGTTGCATGATAACAGTGGCACAGTTAAATTATGGTGATTTTTTTACTGATGAAAGGATGAGGGTGGACCTGGTATTTGCAGGTGATCATAACACCACAGAAGTTTATCTGGAAAAGATCAAGGCAGAGCCGCAGTGGGGAGGGACAAGGACAAATCTGGTGGATACTCTGGATCTTGGGGATTTTCAATACAGGATATTTGATGCGTTGACTGGTAATCTGATTTTTACGAGGGGAATAAGTACACTGTTTGAAGAATGGCAAACGACCAATGAAGCGCAGTTCACTAAAAAATACCTTACCAAGGTGCTGGTATTTCCTTACCCAAAAAACAAAATCCTTCTCGAATTGCACAGAAGGAATGATGAGAACATTTTTGAAAAATGCTTCGAATTGAATATTAATCCGGCAGATCTTTATATAGAGAGGGGCCTGAAATTCAATTTCGAAACCCGGAAAATACAGGATAACGGGGATCCGGCCAGTTGTGTAGATCTATTATTCGTGTCCGAAGGTTATACGAAGGATCAGGTAGACTCATTTTACAGGGATGTGAAATGGTTGTCAGACTATATTTTTTCTTTTGAGCCTTTCAGCCAGTATAAAGGGAAATTTAATATCTGGACTGTAGCATCCGTATCACCCGAGAGCGGGACGGATTTCCCGGGGGAAGGAGTATGGAAAAATACACTCATGAATTTCAATTTCTATACTTTCGGTCTCGACAGGTACCTGACGACATATGATTACAGGACAGTCTGTGATGTAGCTGCCCCTGCTCCTTATGACCAGATCATAGTCCTCATTAATGTTGACAGGTACGGTGGAGGAGGGATGTACAATAATTATTGCGGTGGGTCAAATGGAGGCCATACACCGGAAGAGGTACTGATCCATGAGTTCGGACATGGTTTTGCAGGTCTCGGGGATGAATATTTTTCATCAGAAGTTGCTTATAATGAATATTCTAAGCTCACCGTTGAACCATGGGAGCCCAACCTGACAACACTTGTTAACTTCGGATCAAAGTGGAAAGATATGCTGGATCCCGGAACGCCAGTTCCCACACCCGTTGAAGATAAGTACCTTGATAAGCCTGGCGTTTTTGAAGGAGGGGGATATGTTTCAAAGGGAGTTTACAGGCCGGCATATGATTGCAGGATGAAAAGCAATGATGCTGAGGGATTTTGCGAGGTCTGCAGGAGGGCAATAATCCGGACAATACTGTATTATATAGAGTAGATCCAGGGGCTGTGTCATATATATAATTATATACCGGTTTTTGGTAATATGTCTAAATTTTATTTAAATGCAGATAGCTGATTATTGCTTCGGACCAGATATTTTCCAGTAAAATAAGATTTTTGTTTCAGATGCAGTTTAAGGAAGCTCAACATTTAAATAAAATTTAGACATATCACCAAAATTAAAGACCCTTTCTATATAATTTATATAT
>JBGPAO010000125.1:0-9140 GCA_041480755.1 Bacteroidia bacterium | reverse complement strand
ATACCTGTTCTTCATCAGCCGGGTTGGCATAATCGGTCAGAAGGGTTGTCGCCAGGGCTCCTGTGGCCCATCCGAACTGAAGCCACTTTTCCGGCTCCCAGCCTTTCAGGATAGCGTATAGCAGGCCGCCGACAAATCCGTCGCCCCCACCGATCCGGTCAAGAATTGTGATTTCGCGGGGTTCGACGATATGCCATTTATTGTTTTCAAGCATAAGCGCACCCCAGAGGTGTGAGTTAGCACTGATGACCTGTCGCAGGGTTGTTGCAAAAACGGATGCATTGGGATACGCTTTCTTTACCCTTCCTATCATGTCTTTAAAGCTGTCGATCTTTGATCCGATTTCTATGCCGCCGGCTTCAGGACCCTTAATTCCCAGGCAGAGCTGAAAATCTTCTTCATTGCCTAAAAGTATGTCAGAAATACCGGCTATTTCAGTAAAAATATCATGTAACTTCTTTTCCCGCTTCTTCCAGAAGGAAGCCCGGTAATTCAGGTCAAATGAAATTGCCGTTCCATGCTTTTTTGCAGCTCTTGCAAGTTCAAGGCAGAAATTCCCTGTTTCAGGCGACAAAGCAGCAATGAGCCCTGACATATGAATAATCCGGACACCTTCTTTGCCGAAGATCCGTTCCAGATCAAAATCCCTGACATTCAGCATTCGTCCTACTTCTCCTGTACGGTCATTATGAACTCTGGGGCCCCGCGATCCGCATCCGCTGTCCGCAATGTTGAACTGATGCCGGTATCCCCACGGACCACCCTGTTCCACATCCCGCCCTTCATATGTCATATGCCTGGATGACAGATCATTTTTAATCATTTGTGCTATCGGACTGCCCTTGACAAATGTTGTCAGCACCTTGACAGGCAGGCCCAGGTATGAAGAGACACTTGCCACATTCGTCTCTGCACTTGACACGTGCATCATAAATGTACTGCTGGTATGAACAGGCTGTCCGCTGACTGGAGTAAGACGAACTCCCATGCTTGATGGGACAAGCAGAGCCCATGTATAATCTTTGCGAAGCTGGATTTTCATAATTGCACTGTTTGAAAATAATTCCTGGAATTTAATATTGACAAATTTACCAAATAAGCTAACTTATTCTAATATCGGTTCATATTTTCGGTAAAATCCATGTTTTGTTTCAATATCTCGCTAATTTTGAACAATACATCTTTAAACTTATGAAAACAAACATCTTTTTGATTTTCATTTCTCTGTGTTTATTGCTCATCCAGTGCAATAAATCCCTCGACAACCGCTGGATAATTTCTTTGAACGGCACATGGGACCTGGCTGAATCTTATTCTCTGAAAGATATACCACCCGGTTTCAATTGCCAGGTGCCGGTGCCCGGGCTGGTGGATATGGCAACCACTAAATCTGACAGTATCGGAATTAATAAGCAGAGCCGTTATTACTGGTATCGTAAGGATTTTACGGTCAACGGGGCTTATCCAGATAAAGTAATATTGAAAATCAACAAAGCAAAATATGGTACATGGGTTTTTGTGAATGGAAAATTTAGCGGGAAAAATCTTTATTGTTTTACACCCACTTTCATTGATATCAAGGAATTTCTGGCAGAACCAGGCATGGAAAATGAACTTATGGTCGTAATTGGAAGTTACAGAAGCCTTCCTGATACTATCGCCAATGGCTGGGATTTTGAGAAAACCAGGTACATACCGGGCATTTATGACGATGTAAAACTGATCCTGGCAGATTATCCTTATATTGAAAATGTACAGGTTGCACCTGATATTGAAAACCAAAAAATCAGGGTCGCTGCCTATATTGAGAATAATTATAACATTGAGCAGTATAAAATACAATATATGGTGAAGGAAGTGACTTCAGGGAGAAGCGTAACAGGTGGCTACTTTGTGACTTCCGTTGAACGGCTGCAGCATGATACGGTTGATCTGGAAATAAAACTTGAAAATTGTCATCTATGGACACCCGAAGATCCTTTCCTGTATGAACTGAATATCTCCACGCCGGGTGATAACTTTTCCACCCGTTTTGGCATGAGGGAATTTTATTTCGATACCATCTCCCGGAGAGCAATGCTGAATGGTAAGCCATATTATATGAGGGGTACAAATGTCTGCATTTACAGGTTTTTCGAGGATTCTTCAAGGAATGGCCTGCCATGGGATAAAGAATGGGTAAGGAAACTGCATGAAACTTTTAAATCCATGCACTGGAATTCCATACGGTATTGCATCGGGTTTCCCCCGGAGATCTGGTACGAAGTGGCAGATGAAACCGGATTCCTGATCCAGGATGAATTCCCGGTATGGTACCTGAGTGATAAGGAAAAACTGGCGCCTGATCTGAAAGCAAGGCATCTGGCAGCTGAGTACAGGGACTGGATGGAAGAACGCTGGAACCATCCCTGCGTGGTGATATGGGATGCCCAGAATGAAACCTATACGGAAGAAACCGGACTGGCTATCGGAATGGTAAGGAACATGGATCTTTCAGGAAGGCCATGGGATAATGGCTGGAGTCCTCCGCAATTATTGTCAGATGTTATCGAAACCCATCCTTATCTCTTTCAGGATTACCAATACCTGCCTGATGGAACACCGATCCCTCCCGAAGGTGTTATGAAACATCTTCTTTCAGAGCCCCGCCGGCCCCACAACGGTCCCGGGGGAAATAATGCAACGATCATAAATGAATATGGCTGGCTATGGCTGAACAGGGATGGTTCTCCGACCACATTGACAGATCATATTTATGCTACCCTGTTCAGGGAATATACGACTCCTGAGGCAAGACAGGAAGTATATGCCCGGTATCTCGGAATGCTGACTGAATACTGGCGATGCCATCGACAGTGTACCGGCGTGCTTCATTTTTGCGGGCTGGGATATTCCCGCACGGAGGAACCCAGGGGCCAGACGAGCGATCATTTTATAGACCTTAAGAATCTTATCCTGGAACCAAACTTTGTAAAATATGTAAGACCGGCATTTTCGCCGGTTGGATTAATGATAGATAAATGGGATATAGTTTATAAAGCCGGTAAAGAAATTATCGTACCTGTAATAATCATCAATGATACCTATGAAGACTGGAATGGCGGGCTTAAATTATCGTTGATAAAGGGTGAGCAAAACCTGGAGCAGTTATCCAACGATGTAAATATCGAAAAACTTGGACAGTCAAAAACTGAATTCAAAATCAGCATTCCTTCAGAAAAGGGAAAATATATGTTAGTTGCTGAATTGGAATACAATAATGAGCCAATAAGAAGTATAAGGGAGTTTGAAGTGAAGTGAGTGAGTCCGCAAATAAATGCCAGGGGGTGAGTCCGGAACATAATCACAATCATAACAAATACCCTGTTAAAGTTTGTCATTTCTCTTAATATTTAATAATAAATGAAAATATTTAATGCTTCCCAATATTTCATTCGTTGGCCAATAATCTTTTTACATTTAATGGCGTTTCTGTTTTTTTTGTGTCCAAATTCAATCGCCCAGGAATATGCCATTGGAGCGGATCTGTCATTTCTGAAAATGGCGGAGGACAGGGGATTTGCTTTTAAGGAAAACGGAATCCCTGTACCGGGGCTCCAGATATTTAAGGATCACGGCTATAACTGGATAAGGTTGCGCCTGTTCCACACTCCCGACCGGCTGCCAAATAATCTTGAATATACTGTCGCCCTGGCAAAGGAAGCAAAACAGATGGGCTATAAATTCCTTCTTGATTATCATTATTCCGATACATGGGCTGATCCTGCCAAACAGTTTATTCCGAAAGCATGGGAGCGATACACACACCCGGAGCTAGTGAATGCTGTCTATGAGTACACTAAGGAAACAATAAAAACATTTATTGATTCCGGGGCGATGCCAGATATGGTACAGATGGGAAATGAAATAATTAACGGGATGCTATGGCCTGACGGGAGGATCCCTGAGAACTGGGCAAATTTTGCCGATCTGGTCCAGGCCGGCATAAAAGGAGTTTATGCAGGTTTTGGAAGTAATCCTTATCCGAAGATAATGATCCATATTGATAAAGGAGGGGATAAGGAAAGCACAAAGAATTTTTTTGACACACTTATATCATACGGCGTTGAATTTGATGTTATTGGCCAGTCATATTATCCCTGGTGGCACGGAACTTTGCTGGATCTTCGCGATAATATGTACTTCATGGCAAAGGAATATAAGAAACCTGTCATTCTGGTTGAAGTTGCATATTGTTCATTACCAACAGAATACAAAGAGAATAACGCGCCATTCCCTGAAACTCCTGACGGGCAAAAAGAATTCCTGGATGAAGTAAACAGGATAGTTCTAAATACCCCCGATAATCTTGGTGCCGGAATATTCTGGTGGGAACCAGCTACTATGGGTGGCCGCTCAAGCCGTGATTTCTTCGATGAAGAGGGGAATGTTTTACCTGTAATAACTGTATTTGATAAATATACAAGGTATTAAAGGGGAAGATTCATTTTTTTCAAAAGCTCAATAAATCTTGGATTGTCCTTCAATTGTTTATATTGAATTGGGAGTAATGCAATATAAGGTGTATTTGCATCATGAATGCTATATCCTTTTTCAAGGTAATCCAGAGCTTTATCATATTTTTTAACTTTTAAGTATCTATTTGCCTGACCCGATACTGATATCTGGCCACCTTTCTGAGCAACCTCTTCATTAACTTTAATAATTGCCTCTATAGCAGCAAAATAACCCTGCTCATGAAAAATTTTTTCGATTGAGTCGACTACCTCATCATTCCACCAGGCATTATGTTTCCATGCTTCAAATGATTTTTCGTATTCACCGAGTGCATAATAGGCCTGTTGTAAACATCCATATGCAATGCTGTGATCTTCGATGGATATGGCTTTTTTAGCCTGGGTTATGGCTTCCTGGTAATACCCAAGGTGCATCAATACTTCTCCATATAATCCCAGGATTAAGGGCCTCATCGGATCCAGTTCCAATGCAAGTTTAGCCTGTTCCAACGCTTCATCCGATCTGTGAAGTATCATTAGTAAATGTGCATAAAAAATTCTGCTCAGCGCATAACTGGGATTCAATTCAATGGCTTTTAGAAATTCCTCTTCGCCTTTCTCCCAGTTCCATTCTGTCCATACTGATATGAATGCTTTCACATAATGGGAATTGGCAGAATTAGGATCCAGTTCAAGGGCTCTGTTAAGGTTTATATATATTTTTGGGATGGCAATCGAAGGTGGTACACGACTCGATTGCATCTGGTAAGACCCCACTTCTGCAAGTCCTGCATAAGGAGGTGCCCAACCGGGATCTTTTTGAATAGCGCTGTTGAAATACTCTGTGGCCTTCTCAAGAGCATCCATTTCAAACTTATCAAGATAATATTGACCCTTCATGTAATCATCGTAGGCTTCCGTATTAACAGTTTTCGATTCAGTCAACATTATCTCTTCCTGCGGGGTCAGTTTAACCCTGATTTCATTTGCAATTTTTTTTGTTACCCGATTATACAGCTGCAGTATCTGGCTTTTTTCTTCCTTAAAATCTCCGGTCCAGAGTATTTTTTCCTCTGGTAAGGCACTTATCAGTTTAAACCGAACACATATACTGTCACCCAGGCACATCACATCTGCTTCAATCACGGCATCTACATTCAGCTCAGAAGCAATTTCACGAACTGATATATCAGCATTTTTATATGCGTTTGAAGATGTTTTACATATGATCCGAAGTCCGCTGATCTTTCCAATATCCGTAATTAAAGATGAATGCATTCCGGAAACAAAATATTCGAGTTGATCATCACCGGTAAAATTGTCAAACGGAAGAACGACAAGGGATTCTATTAGTCCGGCCTTGGCTTGTTTACCACCACCAATAATGTCAAATGTAACAAGAGTCACAATAACTAAAATACATGCCAGTAAGATACCTGAAACCATTAATATGACACTCTTTGGGTTCAGGTATTTTTTCACCTGTTGCAAAAGTACAGTTCTATCATCCTCCGTTGATTCTGACTTTGTTACTCCGATATCCCGACTTCCCGCATATTTCAGGTACCAGTCAATAATGGTTGTCAGATCAAGTATAACCGGTTTTACCTGTCTCGGATCAAAATCTTTCGGATGGGCGCCAAAGGTCGACAGGCTGTTCAGGTTCTGCATTGAGACAGTAATATTATATGGGATTTTCTCTTCCTTATTCAACCTGTCAATAAGACCTTTAAGAGGTTCTGTCCCTCGCGGCCTTTTAAGCTCGCGTTCAGACAGATCAGTAATTATGACCTCCAGGCATCTTCTGGCATAGACTAGAACCATATTCTCATCGGAGGTACTGATCAGCTTTTTCAGTTCCTTTTCAAGAATAGGATGAAGCCCTTTAAAAGATTGCCAGAGCTTTACAAGATCTTTTATTTCCGCTGACCATATAGTCATAGAGTATTGTAAAATTGATTTTTAATTCCTCTGACTAATAAGATTATTTTATTAATTAAAGGGATTTTGTTTTTTAGATAATTTGAAATTCTAAATTATTAAAAATTACATTTTACTCAAAATCCGGAATTATGAATTCAGCGCTCATCACTCATCACTCATCACTCATCACTCATCCTTCATCATTCAGAGTTTTTCTCCACTGCTCACGCTTCACTCTTCACTGCTCACTTTTTAGTCAGAATTCAGAACTTCTTCCTCGTTACCTTCCCCTCATACAGCAGCCACACATCCGGATCGGGAACCAGGCTGACAGTAGTGCATTCGACCGGGAACCTAAAGGTTTCTAAAGCCTTATTGATTTGCATAGTTTCTGTTCTCATTGAACTGTCCGTACTTACAAATCCAATATCCAATGGGAAATGGAAGATTATATCTTTTTGCTGCTGTTGGATTTTAACGAGGACTTTCTTCTTTTTCTGATACCAGGTGATATTAAGGACCGGCTGACCGGGTTTGTTAAGCCATTGTTCAAAAAACAGGCTCAGGTCTTTTCCTGACATAGATTCGGCCAGATTCTGAAAATCTCCGGTCACGGCATTGGAATATTTGTATTTCTCATAAAATGTTCTTATGCATTTCATAAAAAGTTTATCCCCCAGTTCCTTTCTCAGCATATGTAAAAACCAGGATGCTTTTTCATAGGAATTTATGTTGAGGAGATCCATGTATTCAGTGATTGTTGTATCAATTACGGGAGAATAGTTTCTCTTTGAATACCTTATTATCGTGTCTCTTTCACTTATCATTCTTGATTTAAGAACTTCCTGACCGTATTTATGTTCATAATAAAGGTCTGCCAGGTAAGTCGCAAATCCCTCGCTGAGCCATACATCGTACCAGTTTCCTTCAGTAACCGAGTTGCCAAACCATTGATGGGCAATTTCATGGGCAATTGTTGCTTCCTGCCGGTTATTAGTAGTTACCAGATTCTCACGATAGAATATGTTCCCGGCATTTTCCATTCCGCCAAATATGGTGGTTGATTGGACATTTGCCAGCTTTGAAAATGGATAGGGCCCTATCTGGTCTATATAGTATGACATTGGTTCTACCGCAATCCTGAAACCCGGGAACCATTCGGCTGTGCTCTCAGGATACACCCATGTGGAAACTGGTATACCCAGCTTATTTTCAACATTATCGACCGAGAAATCTGCTACGCCGATCACCATTACTTTTGTCGGTAAAGGTTCATCCTCTTTCCAGTGAGATAGTTTATAGTGATTTCCGGCGGATGTTTCTTCTATCAGGTTACCATTGGCAATAACCTCGTAATGGTCCGGGGCTGTTACTTTGAAATCAACAGTAGCTTTATCGGATGGATGGTCAATACATGCCAGCCAGT
The DNA here is from genome assembly GCA_041480755.1 of Bacteroidia bacterium. Classification (GTDB taxonomy): domain Bacteria; phylum Bacteroidota; class Bacteroidia; order Bacteroidales; family SM23-62; genus LJUQ01. The sequence goes on along the minus strand of JBGPAO010000125.1, from coordinate 1,295 downwards.
TATATGCACGGTCGGGCCAGTTGTCGCCAAAAAAAGTACGCTCGCCGAATTTATTTTTTGATATGATAAGCCCATCAGCAGGAATCCCGGAATACTCAATATTTACTGTTGCTGATGTATTGGCCTTTGTACAATCGTAATAAATATAAAGGGAATCATTCTGATGCCTGAACCTTGATACCTTTCCATTAACTGTCACTCTCTTCACCACCATCCCTTTACCCTGGTCATCTTTATCTGCAAGATCCAGGCTGAAATATTTAAATGGTTCATTAAAAACCGCATTAATTACGGCAGAAGAGTATATTACATCGGAAGTATCGCTCAGGCTTATTGAAAAATCGTAGTGCTGGACATCTATTTTCTGCAACCGGTCCTGATGTTGCTGCCCGATAGCCTGTAATGGCAGCATAAGGGAAATAACAAGCCAGGGATTATATCTTAATCTTTGACTTCTCATTGAAGGTAAAGATATTCATTCCCGTTGATTTTCAAAACTGAGAACATTAGAACTGTATCACAAAAGAATATCTCACACCGCGGAAGGGCTGTGTTATAGCGAAATTTAAATGCAGAGCTTCTAATAAATTTTGAATTGCACTGAATATCATGGGCTGACCATCAAATAATCATTAGAATCAATAATCAGCGTTTCCATTTAAATTGAGCTATAATACAGCCCTGGAGCTAATTAGGGGTGAGATATTCTGTTGTGATATAGCTCCTTAATCTTCACTGGTCAAGTAACTTTTTGAATTCAGAGACCTTTTCACGGCTGACAACCATATCGTGGTTTTCTTCCTCATCAGCCAGTTTTATCTTCAGCCTGTTGGACGACCAGGTTATGATATCAGTTATTGCGGACAGGTTGAGGATAAATTTTCTGTTAATCCTGTAAAAGTTTTCAGGGTCCAGCATCTTTTCCATTTGGTCCAGGGAATAATCAACATCAAAGATCTTGCCCTGAAATGTTTTCATGAACGTGCTTCGCTCTACGATAAAAAAGTATTTTATTTCATCTGTCATTACAGATCTGCAATGTGAACCGAACTTTATAAAGAAACGGGTCTTATATTTTTTCACCAGCTGGTTATAAAGCAGGTCTATTTTTTTTTCATCTGTTTTGGCGGCAGGGTAGAGGGTACTGAATTTTTCAAGCGATTGTGCCAGTGATCCCTGGTCAATGGGCTTAAGCAGATAGTCGACACTGTTCACCTTAAAGGCACGGATGGCATATTCATCATATGCTGTGGTGAAAATAACCGGGGCAGTGATTTTTACTGATTCAAATATCT